>JACQJU010000002.1 GCA_016204905.1 Candidatus Gottesmanbacteria bacterium
CCAAGGAAGTATGTCATATCCCGTTTCCATGACTGATGTGGGGTAAAAATAATTGAAATCTGAGTCTACATATTTTTCTTTTAAATTGGAAATTGCCTGCCCTGAAAATTCGATCATCGAATTTTTACGGGGAAATTTGAAATTTGAAATTTCGCGACTCAGCAGAGTCGCGTATGGCCACTGTCCCGAAGAAAACCAGGTATCAAATGTATCACTATCTTGTTGTAAATTATTTCCACCACAATTGGTGCATTTATCTGGTTTCTCGTTACTTGTTACCATCCATTGTTCTTTTCCATCTTTACTACATTCCAAACATTTCCAAGCGGGTATTCGTATACCCCAAACTATTTGCCGACTTATATTCCAATCATGAAAATTAGTTAACCATCGTATTGCGGTTTTTTCAAATCTTTTGGGAACAAATTTTATCTTTTTCTTTTTGATAGCATCAATTGCCTTATCAGCTAATTGTTCAATTTTTATATACCATTGTTTCATGGGAAGAGGTTCAATCACCGCTCCGCATTTATAACAAACTCCTATGCGATGAACATATTTTTCATCCGTTTTGAGTAATAATCCATCTTCTTTCAGATCTTCAACCATCATTTTTCGAGCATTCAACACCTTTTGGCCATGATACTTTTTGGCTCGGTCCAAATATTTTTGAGGAACATCCTTTTTATTCATAAACCAAGAAAAATCCATCCGGCCTTTGAAATCTATAATCGGTGTCACAGGTAGATTAAACTTTTTCCCTAACTCAAAATCATGGGGATCATGAGCAGGAGTAACTTTCATGATTCCTGTGCCAAATTTCGGATCTACCGATTCATCAGGAATAATTATCATCTTTACATTGCCCAAAAGTCCCTGTATATCAAATGTCTTACCTATATGTTGTTTGTATCGTTTATCTTTGGGATTAACAGCCAGAGCAGTATCTCTGAATTTTGTTTCTGGTCGAACTGTTGCTATAGTAAATGGTCCATATTTCATGAAGTAAAGAGGATCATTTCTCTCCACATAATTAACTTCTAAATCAGAAAATGATGTACCATCTTTAGTACAATAATTCACTAATCTTTCACTTCTATAGACTATGCCATCGTCATAAAGTTTTTTGAAAGTCTTATATACGATTTCGACAATTTTTGGATCAAGAGTAAAAGTGTTACGAGTCCAATCCAGAGAAAAACCTAGTCGACGCAGTTGATGTTCCATATTCCCTCTGTTTTTTTGGACAAAATCCCAAATCATCTGATAAAGAGTTTCTCTATCATACTCAAAGCGACTCTTCCCCTCCTTAGCCAGGTGTTTTTCAAAAACATATTGCGTCTCAAAACCAGCATGATCCGCCCCAGGCAACCAAAGTGTGGCATCCCCCTTCATCCTGTGATATCTCACCATAATATCCTCCACCGTATACATGGTATGTCCCATATGAAGATCTGCATTGGCATTGGGAGGTGGAAGTATGACACTAAATGGTTTCTTTCCTGCCTTGCCGGCAGGCAGGTTGGGATCTTTATCAGGAACAAAGTATCCGCTTTTTTCCCACAAATCATACCACTTTTTTTCTACTTCCTGGTGTTTATAAACTTTATCCATTTGGCTTATTATATAGAGGAGATTCCTACACTTCAACTTCAAGGTTGGGTTGGGCTTGTATATCCTGCCAGGGGATAGGTTGGTTATGAAAATAAGCATATGAAGCAATAACAGCAGCGTTGTCAGTACAAAGTTTTGGCAGAGGAACATGAAGAATAATTGGTAATTGCCTGCCTGCCGGCGAGGCAGGGTAATTAGTAATTTGGGATTGGAATTTTTCAGTTAATCGATTATTAGCAGCAACGCCACCACCCAATAAAATCGACTTAACTTTATACTTATTAGCTGCATCAATTGTTTTTTTCACTAATACATCTGTTATCGCCTCCTGAATTTCATATGCTAATTCTTGCATTTTTGCATTCGTCAATTCATGCATTTCTTTTAATTTATTTACCTCTCTCATAACCGCAGTTTTAAGTCCCGAGAATGAAAAATTCAAATCATTACTATGTATCATTGGTCTAGGCAACTTAACTTTGAACTTTGAACTTTGCACTTTAAACTTAGCAGCCTCAGCGGCGATAGCCGGTCCTCCAGGATAACCTCCTAGTCCCATAAGCCTTGCAGTTTTATCAAATGCCTCCCCGGCAGCATCATCCAATGTCCCTCCCAACCATTTCAGACTTTTTTCATCTTCCATATAAAAAAGTTCAGTATGTCCACCAGAAACAACTAATGCTATGGCTGGGAAACTTGGAGCACCTGGAAGGTGGCCAGATGGACTCCTTCCAGGTGTATAGAGCCAATTTGCATAAATATGAGCGAGAATATGATTGACAGGAATTATTGGTTTATTTAAGACCAAAGCCATAGTCTTTGCAGTTTCTACGCCAACTAATAAAGATCCAATTAAGCCCGGACCAATTGTGACTGCAATCGCATCAATAATATCTAATTTGTTCTCAGTTCTTAGTTCTAAGTTCTTAGTTACCTGATAAAGGGCTTCATCAAGTACTGGTATCATGTATTTTATTTGTTCCCGCGCTGCCACCTCCGGTATCACTCCACCAGTTTTCTCATGAATTTTGCTACTTGAAGATAAAACATTGGCCAGTATCTTCCTACCATCTTCGATTATTGCTGCCGCTGTTTCATCACAAGAAGTTTCTATACCTAAAATTCTCATATGGGGTATTCTAATCCAAACCCAGAAGTTTCGCTATACTAGAGGTGGAGTATGTTTGGATTTTGGATATAATTTCAAATTTTGCCCCTATCTTTTCCGCTTGTTCTTTTTTCTTATCCCAATGTACATCACCTTCGGTTGTGGCTATTATATCGGCAGATATATTTTCAATCATCTCTTGATATTGAGAGTGTTCACTCATCGTCGGTAATTTTAAAACAAAATCCACACTCCTTAGCTCCGCTAATATACTGGCTCTTTGTTCTTGATCATGAAAAGGTCTCTTTGGCCCTTTGAGTCTCTTCACATTTCCATCACTTTCTAAAGCAATTATTAACACATCCCCAAGCTTCTTTGCCGCTTGTAAAAATCTGATATGTCCAAAGTGAATGATATCAAAACATCCACCTACCATGACTTTCTTGCGTTTATCATTAACAAAATGCTCTGATAATTCACTAAGATTTTTTACATTTATAATTCTTTCCATACTAAGGTAGTACCATGAATCGAACCATAGTACTTTTAATATTTGTGTCTTTGCATATTTGCACCTTTACTCCTTTATGTTAAGTTTTCGTTCCTTTCAAAAATACTGCTTGCCAAGGTCGATAATTGGAGAAGAAATTTTTCTCAAAAAGTGTTTCACCATCTCTGGTTACTTTATAGGTAAAATCTACCTTTGCACCCCAAGCAGCAAAATCTGTTTGTTTGACTTCACCCGCTGGCAATGTTGGATCATCTTGGTAAAGATCAGGCGGGGGAGGAGCTTGAGAATACATTTTGGGAGTTGAGAGGCTCACCACTCTATCATCTTTGGTACCATAAAGTTCAAAGGCCAAAGAGGCATTGATAGTATTAGTAATAGCCTGTATCAGTATATAACTCCCAGTGTCATTTTTAATTTTTAAATCAACAGTTGGGGCATACACCGTAGCATCAAGCCCAGGTTTTGAATCCTGTTCGTAGTATCCTACTCTATAGGCATGAGCCCATCTCTCCACTATAGGAAGACCAGCATTTAAAGCCGCCCGAAAAAGAGTCGTCGATACCTGACATACCCCACCCCCATCACCAAGTATTGTTTTTCCACTTTTGATAATATATGCCGGTTGAAAACCAGTTGCAGCTGACACATCCCCTAGTCCCTCATTGAATGAAAAAACACCCCCGGGTGGAATAAGGCGACCATGGATCCGCGAAGCTGCCAAGGAAATATTATGAATTCTTCCGGGTATTGAATGAGCAAATTTTGAGCTACCCCGACCTATCAGTTCCTGTATACCAAATTTATTAGTATCAGAAGTAGCAATTGTTGGATTCACTATCTCTACAGGAAGTGTGAACATCACTTGGGGATTTTCTATATCTGAAGAGCTGCTTACTGATCTCAGATATTCAACGAGTAATAACTTTGCTTTTTTAACATTTAGTCTTCTTCCAGGATTTGATAATTTAAAAGCAGTTACCCTGCCACTTTCAAATTTAAACAACGCATCTTCTGGCTCTATAGTGATCCTATCAGAAAGATTAGTGAAAAAATCATCAATGACAGAGGTTTCTATATGCAAAACAACAGGCAATCGGGTTCCATTTTTTAGTGCATTAAACTTTTGGTAGGTATCACCTAAGAAATGACCTGACCTACCCAAAGAATAAGCTTGTTCTGCTGACAATTTACCATCCAAAGAAAGATTTAACTCTTCTCCTGATATCGTCGCAACAGTATCTTCGTAAGCAAAAGTAATGACTATTTGCTGATAAGGAAAACTTTTTTTGGTGAAATATTCTCCGATCTCTTTCTTAGTTTTACCAGAAGCATCCAACCCTCCTACAGTTATTCCAGGATAGACTAGATTTTGATATTTGCTCTCAAAATAAACGGCTAACCCAACAGTAAGCAAAATAGATCCCAAAAATATCCCCATCGAAAAATAGAAAAATGTCCATCGAAATGGCCCAAAGAGGAAATGCTTTTTTGCACCCTTTTGCTTGACCCTCAACATGCGCAAATTGTATCATAGCATAAGAGTGGATAATCTACCAAAAGATCCGAATCCTAATCCGCCTGCTGGCGGATCAAACCCAGAACCAACTACACCAGAGGGTGGAGAGCTCTATCAGAACCCAGATCAATATTCTGCACAACTTACTCCAGAAACATATCCCCCCGAACCAACTCAAACACAAGATTTTTCCGGAGTACCTCCACCGTCTTCACCTGGAGAATTTGGTAGTGTTCCCCCTCCACCCTATGAAGAAGACAGAAAAGGGAAAATCATCCTCATCATTGGTATCATTCTTGTAGTCCTGGTTGTTATCTTCCTAATAATAAAATTTTTGGGAGGACGAGGAGCTTCTCAATCTAGCGGAGGAGAGCTCACTTACTGGGGTTTATGGGAGGATGCCAATACTATCAAGCCGCTTATAGATGACTATCAAAAATCTCATCCCAATGTGAAGATAACCTACACTAAGCAAAATCCCAAACAATATAGAGAAAGACTCCAAGCAGCACTAACCAGGGGAGAAGGACCTGATATTTTCCGGTTTCATAATACCTGGACGTCTATGTTTGCCAGTGATTTATCACCCATGCCAGATACTATTTATACTACTACTGAATTTGAAAAAACTTTTTATCCTGTTGCCAAAGCAGATTTAAATATCAATAATAAATATTATGGTATTCCTCTGGAAATTGACGGATTAGTACTATTGTATAACGACGATATCCTCAAGGCCCAAAATATAACCGTCCCTACCGATTGGGAAAACTTCCAACAGGCTGCTATAACACTCACCACCCCTGATTCTACTACTGGTAAAATACTTAATGCCGGAGTAGCCCTAGGCAGTGCCGATAATATCGACCATTTTTCCGATATATTAGGCCTTATGTTTCTGCAAAATGGTACAAATCTCCAAGATCCTCTCGGCCCCTGCACAGATCCCACTTCTACTACCTGTGCCGTAGACACTCTCATCTTTTATCGCAAATTTGCTGAACTACCCAATAATACCTGGGATGATACTCAAGATAATTCTATAGTGGCTTTTGCTGGTGGTAAGGTAGCGATGATTTTTGCACCAACTTGGCAGATTTTTACCATCAAACAAATTAATCCCAATCTAAATCTCAAAGTAGCCACCGTCCCCCAACTCCCAGGAATAACCATCAATTGGGCAACATACTGGGTAGAAGGAGTTTCCAAAAGGAGCAAATCGCCAGAAGCAGCTTGGGAATTTTTGAAATTCTTATCATCCAAAGAATCTCTCACCAAACTTTATACAGAACAAGCCAAGACTAGAATTTTTGGTGAACCTTATTCGCGCATCGATTTAGCCTCGACACTAGAGAGTAATCAGTATCTGGCTCCTCTCATCAAGCAGGCTCCTACCATGAAATCATTCCCCTTTGCTTCTTCCACCCAAGATAATGGTATCAATGATCAGATGATTAAATACCTTCTCGATGCCGTCAATTCTCTGAAACAAGGCGCCAGCCCGCAGTCCGCCCTAGAAACCGCCTCTTCTGGTTTTAAGCAGGTATTGACCAAATATACAATAAATGCTGCCCCATCAACCGCCCCTATCGAGTGATATTTCTATGGCCAAAAAAGATTTAGCAAAGACAATTTTAAGAACGCTTATCTATGCTGATATTTTTGATTATCCATTAAAGCGAGAAGAGATTGGGAAGTGGCTTATCGGTTCAAAAATTATAAATTATAAATTACAAATTATAAATCAATTACAAAACTCAAAATTAATTAAAAAGAAGAATGGTTATTATTTTCTGAAGGAAAGAGAAAATATTATCAACATAAGGTTGCAAAGGGAAAGTTATGCCAAAGAAAAATTAAAACTTGCCAAAAAGATCACCTCAATTCTAAAAATTATTCCCACAATACAATTAATAGGTATCACAGGAGCCCTTGCCATGAATAACACCAAAAAAGATGATGATATCGATTTATTTATCATCACTTCAGCAAATTTTTTGTGGACGACTCGATTCTTCACCACGATGATTGTGGAATTTACGGGACTACGTCGTCATAGAGGAGAATATATAGCTAATGATAAAATCTGTCTGAATATGTTTGTTGATGATGAGCATTTAGAAGTTCCCAAAAAAGAGCAAGATTTATTTGCTGCACACGAAGTACTCCAAATGAAACCCATATTTCAAAGAAAAAGTATCTATCCAAAATTTCTTACGGCTAATAAATGGGTAAATAAATATCTACCAAATGCATATAATGAAATGATATTGACAACTAAGCCTAAAGACACCTCGGGGGTGGCCAGATGGACTCCCCCGAGGTGGA
>JACQJU010000068.1 GCA_016204905.1 Candidatus Gottesmanbacteria bacterium
CAAATATCAAATATCAAATAAAAAAACAGAAATACGTATGATAAAAACTAATATTTTTCCTGATAGGCCAGCATATATCATGATGGTACCACTCCAGGAAATATTATCTGAAGTACTCAAGTCTTCCACGCATAGTCAAACTGTGCAAAATGAATATAAAAAACTTATAGATAATTTTGGTGGTGAATTTGAGACGCTGCAATCTATCCCTCTGGAAGATATTACTAGGATATCTGGTCCCATGGTAGCTGATGGGGTAGGGAAGGTGAGGAATGGCGAGATAACTATAGATCCTGGATATGATGGTGTATTTGGGGTAGTAAAAATATGGGGAGAAGAGAAAAAAGAAGAGGAAAAGAAGAAAGAGCAGCTAAGTTTGTTTTAAGGTGAAAAAGTTTGTCATTGACGAGGGAATTTAGAGCATGTTATTCTTAGGTAAATGATTTTGCCCTCCTGATCTTACCGTTCGCCTTTTCACTACTATTCGTAGACGGCTCACGGAGCGATCTTAGGAGGGCCTAAGAAACAGTAAATTCATTACATTCACTAACTGTTTCTAAGGGAGGTGATAATATGGCGACTAATGGAGCATCTAATGAAAGACTGATGGGAGCATTGGCTTATCTTTTGGGTCCAATAACCGGGATTCTTCTTCTTTTGATAGAGAAAAAGAATGCATATGTGCGGTTTCACGCGATGCAGTCAACTTTAGTTTTTGGAGCGATATTTTTGATAAATATAGTGTTGGGTATAGTGCCGGTATTGGGATGGATAATCGCGATTATTCTTTCCCCGCTGATGATGCTGGTGTCCTTTGTACTGTGGCTTCTTCTCATGTGGAAGGCGTGGAGTGGAGAAAAATATAAATTGCCGTATTTTGGAGATTTAGCAGAAAAACAACTAGCAAAGTTGAGTAAATAAAGTGCTATAGCGTGATGATGATATAATAAGTATATATAGTGTTTGATGATCGTCGTACTGCAGGAAATCTTCTTTTTCAAAAACTTAAGAATTTAAAGCTAACTTACGATATAGTGTTTGCTATACCGAGAGGTGGTGTAGTAGTCGGGAAGGAAATAGCTAAAAATTTAAGAGTTCCTCTACGTGTGGTGGTAGTAAAAAAGATAGGGGCGCCGAATAATAGTGAGTTAGCTATAGGAGCTGTAGCCTCTGGAATAATTTATATAGAGGGTAAATTGGCAATGAAGGTAGGTGTAGATCAAGAATTTTTGGATAGGATGATAAAAGAAAAAACTAAAGAGGTAGAGGACAGAGAGAAAAGATACAAGATCAGAAATCCTAGAAGTTTGCAAAATAAGATTGTGATACTGACAGATGATGGAATAGCAACTGGAGCGACAGTGAGGGCTGCCATAAAATATCTCAAAAAGAAGAAAGCCAAAAAAATTATATTGGCAGTTCCTGTAATAGCAGAAGATACCTATCAGCAACTAAAGTCTCAAGTAAATATGTTGGTGGCGCTAGAAATACCAGATGCATTTGGGGCGGTGGGGCAGTTTTATAAAGAATTTGAGCAAGTTTCTGACAAAGAAGTAATTAAAATATTGAGTAATTAAGTAATTATATGAGATTGATAGTTGGTTTGGGAAATCCGGGGGAGAAATTTCAATACACAAGGCACAATATAGGTTTTATGGTGGTGGAGAGATTGGTGAAGAATAAATTGTCACTTCTGCCATCACTGAAAGCCTGGAAGAAAGATGAGAAATTCAACTGTGAGGTATGCAAATTGCCTGCTTCTCCGTCAGGCAGGGATGATCTTCTGGTGATCAAACCCTCAACTTATATGAATCTATCTGGTATGTCGGTAGCCAAAATGGCCCAATTTTATAAGATAAATACTCCTGATGTTTGGGTAGTGCATGATGATATAGATTTGCCCCTGGGAAAGATAAGGATAAGAAAAGGCGGGGCATCGGCGGGACATCATGGGATAGAATCGATAATAAAATATTTAGGAAGTAGTGATTTTATGCGATTTCGTCTGGGTATAGGAAAGGGAAAACTAGATAAACCTCATACCGCCGATCATAACCTCCATAGACATGAAGTGGAACAATTTGTAGTATCTCCTTTTCGCGATAGTGAAGGGGGAGAAGTAAAGAAGATAATCAAAAATGCGGTGGAAGCTCTAGAGATAGCTCTGGATAAGGGGCTCGAAAAGGCGATGAATAGGTTTAATTAACGATCGGCCTGCGCTTCATGCGAATATTTGCGAATTGGGATTATGGGGATTTTTTAGGTAGGGGGAAGATTGTAAACAGTTTTGTTTTGGCTGCGTAGTTGAGAACTTTACTAAAGACAAAATAAAAGAGTGTTATTCCGCTGGCCATGGCGAGACGCTCTACAGCAACAACTGGGATCAGGCCTAGCCAAATCTCCTTCGTCAGACCAAAAGTCCAAACCCAAATAGCTCCACCAACTGCATGAGCGGTAAAGGTAGCACCTAGTGATCTAGCAAAGAGATTTTTGTGGAAGAGATTGGCCACCAGAGGAATGATCCAGAAGAGGGAATATTGCCAGGCTGATCTACCAATGGGATTAAGATTAAATGCAACTATTGCAAGAAGTGGAATAATCCAATTGATGGTTCTTTTCTTAGAAAAATAAACTACTGCAAAAAGAGTGGGGAAGAGGCGAATAATACCTCCTAAATCTGCATTGGTACCATGTAAGACTAGATTGGTGATCTGCATAATAAGAACAGAGATGACTCCAGGCAGACTGCCAATAAAGGCGCCTGCCGTAGGGGCGATGAAGTCAAAGAGTGTGAATTTCACGTTGGAACCAAGAAGTCTGGTGAAGGGGACTTGAAGTGCAATAAGACCTAGAATGGTAAAAAGAAATAAGGAAATTATTTTATTTCTGGTCATGAATATACGTATTTTAGCACTGAAATAATATGAGTCAAGGGGAAATAATTATTATTTATTGAAATTATCTATTAATGTTGGTTGGTCTAAATCAAGCGCGGTGTAGAGTTTGTCAACTCCTGCGCCAAAAGGTAATGTAGAAAAAGCTGCTAAGCGTGCTTGTTGGACCTGAAGATTAGAAAGGTTTATGGGAGAGGAAATATCACCAATTTCAGTATCGGTTGGTGGTAGACCGCCTTTTTCTTTCTGAACTGGTCCAGTGAAGAAATGATAGATTTCTCCAATAACGCTGCTTTTCATTTTAGCAAGCCCTATATCATATCTTAATCTATCCTCTTCTTCAGAAAGTTTTGCCTTAGAATTCCAATCCAGAAGTAGTTTTCCATAATGATGTGATAATTTATTAAAACGGTAGGATCTGCGGCTATTATCATCAATATCATGTTCTTGAGGCATTTCTCCTGGATTATAAGGATTTGGGGCGTACATACTTAGCCTTTTTTCTGTCCTATCTAAGTCGAAATCATTTGGACAACTAATCATAAGCATACTGCCTCGTTTAAAATGCTTGGCTTCATCCCAAGGAAGGGTAAAAAACGTTTTGGCGAGGCGATAGACATTGTCTAGTGTGGTTTCCCAATAATTAATAAGTTTGTTTTTGTCTACATATTGGGCATAACGCATCCAGTTTGCCTCAAGACGATGAGAAAATTCGTGCAATGCGGAAACGAAAAATTTTTGCCTATCGGTGGGTGATGGTAGACTCATTGTAGCTGAATTTCCTGATCCACCTTGATCTCCTGAGATAGTAATTTTATTGTTTGGAGTCATAGCAATTAGAGCAATAGGCATAACATTTGCAAGAGTATGAAGGGCGGCTTTTACTTCCTGGGGATCATGTCCTTCTACTTCCAGACTATCAACAATTTCGTGGGCTTTGGTTACTGCTTGGTCTTTTTCCGTACCAATTTTTTGACTGAGCACGTCTATTTCATTTTCACTTGTTATTAACTTTCCTTGGGCTGCCTGTTCCAATGCTTTTTCTAATGACCAGATGTTGCTGTCAGCAAAGTTAGGGGCGGCTTGGAAGGTATTTCTCAGGAGGCGATATTTTAGTAAAATACCATAGTAATCGGCTAAATTTAGAGATTGGAGGCGCTGTAGTTCAGTGGGTGGGGGTGACACTATTTCAGGTACCGTGGCACCAAGTGCTGCTCCTGTTACTCCTGCTGCTGCCGCAGTTACTCCAAAGCGCAGAAATCTTCTTCGTGAGACCCTTTGATCTTGGTGGGTTTGTCCGATAGTTTGATCAGGATTAGATTGCATAGATATATCATACCAATAGAAGATAGGTATTTGTCAATTTGAGTAGCCTAATCTAAATCCGCCGGAGACTTCGAGGTTGGCGCCGTTTATATAGGAGGATTTTTTATTCAAGTTTAAGATCGGGGATGCTGGAGAAATCTTGCCTATCAAGTGTATAAAGGGAGGCGCCATTGATTATGGCTGTTGCAGCTATCGCAGCATCGGCTACTTCTATTTTTATCTTTGCATCTCTAGCAATCTTTCCTGCACCTTGGGCGATTTCTTCTGTGTAAGGGAGAATTTTTAAGGAGTTTAATGTTTCTATGAGAAGTTTTTCCTCTTTTTTATCAGTCGTACTTTTTCCTTCGTAAAGTTCCTGAATGCTAATTATTGATATTGCGAGTGTTTCACTTACTTTACTTTCGGCGAATTTCACTAATTTTGAATTTCCACCTTTTTGTCTTAAGTGATCGATAACAATATTCGTATCTAACACTACCATGCTTTTTTTCTTCTCTCTGAGGCTGCTAATTCTATTTTTCTTCTCCTTCTTCTTGTTTCATCCCAGGTTGTATCATCAGCCCATGCACCTTGTGTTCTTTTTAGTATCTTGAGGAATTCAGCGTGGCTTATTTTAGGTTTAGTTTCTACTCCTCTAATAGGATATATGTGTAAAGCGTTGTCTTTCACGATGAGATTGAGCGGTACATGAGGGGTAATACCTAACTGGTCTCTATACTTTTTGGGGATAACGATCTGACCTTTCTGATTTGGTGTGGCTATAATTCCTATATTCATACTAGTAAGATTTTATTACTTTTCCTAGTAATTGTCAAGTGCTAAAGCCTGGCCGCCAGCCTCCCGCGACTTCGATGTTGGCGCCGTTGATGTAGGAGGATTCTTCCTTGAGTAAAAAATTGATGGCGTTGGTGATATCTCCAAATTGGGCGAATTTGCCGGAGGGGGTAGGGGGTTTGGTAATGCTAGTTTCAAGAATACCAGGAGAGATGGAATTGATAGTAATGCCATATTTGGCGTATTCGTAAGCTAATACTTTGGTCAACATAATGACTCCAGTTTTGGCGATATAGTAAGGAGTGGTTTTTTCTCTAATGGTGAGAGATTCGGCACCCACAGAGCCGAAATTGATGATGCGGCCCCATTTCTTCTTTTTCATAGATGGAAGAGCTTCTTTACAGCACAAAAAGGTAGAGTAGAGGTTGGATTCGATGACGTCGCGAAATTTGGCAAAGTTGGTGGTCGTGATAGGTTCATAAATAAAATTACCAACGAGGTTGATGAGAATATCTGTATTACCTAGTTTTGTACCAATTGTTCGAACAATTGAACTAACTTCTCTTTTATTTGTAATATCGCCTTCAACAATAATTCCTTGAGAGTATTTTTTTACTTCTTTTAGTGTTTCTTTGGCTTCTTTTTCGCTTGAATGATAGTGGATAGCGACTTTGGCGCCTTGTTTGGCCAGATCGATAGCAATGGCGCGGCCTAGATTTTTTGAGGCACCCGTTATTAAGGCGATTTTATTGTTTACAATATTCATATTGTATAATTCATTCGCCATGATACGGACATTTCCCCAAGCAGTCAAGTTTTTGGAAAGTTTTACTCCCGCACCTCGGGAAAAATTTTTGGGACCAATAGCTCTTAAGAGGATGCAATATTTGGCAGAAATTATGGGCAGTTCGCAATTTAGCTATCCGACAATTCATGTAGGAGGAACATCAGGCAAGGGATCAACGGCGACAATAATTGCTTCTATTTTAGCAACAAAATATAAAGTAGGGCTAAATACTTCTCCTCATTTAGAAAAAATAAGTGAAAGGATTAAGATTAATGGCGCAGATATTTCCGATACGGATTTTATAGGACTTATCAATGAGTTAATACCATATATAGAAAAGATGAAAATAAGTAAATATGGTAAACCCAGTACTTTTGAGATAACAATTGCAGGAGCATTCTTGTATTTTAAAAAAAAGAAGGTTGATGTGGCAGTTTTTGAGGTAGGGTTGGGAGGTGCATATGACGGTACGAATGTGATCCGGCCCGAAGTGGCTATATTAACAAATGTGGGTTTGGACCATACGGAAATATTGGGAGGTACGGTAGAGAAAATTGCAAAGGACAAAGTGGGGATTATAAAACCTGGTATTCAAGTAATATCTGGGGTTAAACAAGCTTCAGTAAAGAAGATAGTCCAGGAAAAATGTAAAAGGCAAAATGCAAAATTGTCTTTGTTAGGAAGAGATTTTAATTATCAGATAAAAGATATGAGCGAGAACGGGAGCACATTTGACTATTTTGGAGAAAAGAATTACCGAAGTTTAAGTCTACCGCTTTTGGGAGAACATCAGATAGAAAATGCGGCGCTGGCGATAAGAGCTATAGAGAAATTATCCAATTATCCAATTATCCCTGCCTCGCCGGTAGGCAGGCAATCAACCAATCAACCAATAAAAATTGCTAATAAAGAAATACGAAAAGGGTTAAAGAGTGCGTTTATACCGGGGAGGATGGAAGTAGTGAGAAAAAATCCATTAGTAATTCTTGATGGGGCACATAATACTGATAAGGTACAAGCGTTGGTAAAAGCATTCGGCGATATTTATCCTGGAAAAAAAACTATTTTTTTGGTGGCTATCAAAAGTGATAAAAATGCCAAAGAGATGCTTAAACTTATCACTCCGATAAGCAAAAAGATTATTTTTACTGAATTCTCGATGATGAGAGATCAAGGAAAGATAGAATCTTATAATGTAGCTATATTAAAGACTATGGTGAGAGTGCTAAAATTTAAGGGGGATATTACTGCTTTTAAAGATATACAAGAGGCGGTAAGACAAGCATTATCTTTAGCAAAAAAAGATGATTTGATTTTAGTGACTGGGTCGCTATACTTGGTGGGAGAAGTGAGAAGGGAAATTATGAATTATAAAGTATAAATTATAAATGAATGTTTAGAATTATAAATTAGGAAAATGAAAAAGATTGGAGATATATTAGTAAAGTTTAATCCGCTGGAAGATAAGTATATATCGAGAGAGTTTCAGGCGTATGGCGTATATCTGACGGAAAAATTGAATGATCTCAAACATAAACCACTGTATATGAGACTGGCAAAAACTCTACCTAGGGCTATTTTGGAAAAAGCTCTCTCATATGTGATGGATGCCAATGTTGATCGAAAAGGAGCTCTCTTTATGTGGAAACTAAAAGAGCTAGGAGCCTGGGGTAATAAATTAAAAATTAAAAATGAAAAATTAAAAATTGAAAGAAAGAAGAAAGTGGGAGATATACCTTTTTAAACTTTTTTGACTACAGTGAGGATTCCTCCAAGTATTAATGTAATCCCTAATTTCATATGCTATGATTAAAGCATTAAAAACTGGCAATATCAATGATGATGAAAAGTGATTTGTATAATCTAGTTTTTTCTTATATAAAAACTATTCCCAAAGGAAAAGTAGCTACTTATGGACTAGTGGCTGAAGCGCTAAGAGCCAAAAGGAGGGGTATCAATGGGCATCTGGTAGGATGGATACTGCATAAAAATGATAGTTCTATGGTGCCTTGTCATAGAGTGGTGGATAGAAATGGAAGGTTGGCGCCGAATTTTGCCTTTGATGGGGCAAAGGAGCAGAGAAGGAGGCTCCAAGTAGAAGGAGTGACTTTTGTGGATGATATGCATGTAGATTTGGAGAGACATTTAATCAAGAAATAAATATATTTTCTCGCACAGAATGTATTTTGACTTGTTTTTCTAACTTCGGGTAATCCGGGGGATCCCTCGGTTGATAAATCAACCGATACCCCACGTTTACCACTCAGTAAGAAAAACTATATCAAAATCCAGATGTGCTCGAAATCATATTTATTTCTTAGATATGCAAAATGTTCGCGCCCATCTTTTGATTTATGGTGATGTAATAGGGGTGGGGTTCAGATATTGGACGGTAAGGCAAGCGAGGAAACTAGGTTTGAGAGGCTGGGTGAAGAATTTGTCTGACTCGGTGGAAGCTATTATTGAAGGACCAAAGGAGAAAGTCGAGGAGATGATTAGACTATTACACGAAGGATCTCCTACTAGTATGGTGAAAAATATAGATGTACAATGGGAAGAGTGTAGGGGAGAGTTTGATAGTTTCGAGATTAAAAATTAGGGTGCAGTTAGTCAGGGTTTAGCGTACAGTTAATAATGTAATATTTTTAATAAACTGAACCCTGAACGCTGACAACTGAACGCTAAAAGTATGACTGATATAGTTGCAACTGCTTTTTTTAGTGTCACTTCACTTATATGGTGGTCGCCAATACTAGCAGTAATTTTCTTTCCTTTTTATATTTGGAAAAAAATGAAGCGGAAATTGGCTAAGACGGTGGTAATGTTGGAAGATTTTTCTGAATTCAAACTCGATCAGCTCCGTAAGTTTAAGCGGAAGTTTTGGAAGATGGATGTTCTGCAGAGTAAAGCTCTTACACACTATAACAAGATAAGCGATAGTGTCTATCAAAAGATGGTTTGGTATAGTCGTTTTGAGATCATAAAAGCGGTACCGAGGGGTGCAAGAGTGTTGGATGTAGGTTGTGGTAATGGATATTTGGCCAAATTACTCAAAGATACAAAAGGGGCAGAAGTAACCTGCTTGGATGTAATGGATTATAACAAAAGTGGTTTTGAGACTGTGCTATATGATGGTGAAACGATCCCTTTTGGTGATAAATCTTTTGATATAGTCTTATTATCCTATGTTTTGCATCATAGTCATGTACCGCAGAGGCTACTGAGTGAAGCGGCAAGGGTATGTAGGGGTAAAGTATTGATCTATGAAGATTTGGCTCCGATAGGGAAGAAGGTACTCGCTAGACTGCATAAAGAAGCATATAACTATATTTATAGTATAGACTCGCCGGTAAATTATCGTTCACAAAGCGAATGGAAAGAAATATTTGATAATTCCGGATTAAAGGTGGTTTCCAATAATATAAGGTGGGGTGTAGGATCAGTGATGATGCCTCTAAAATCTGCTTTTTTTGCTTTGGAAAATAAGAATTAATTTTATTTCTTTCCAAATTACTCTATAAGCTCGCAGATAAAATTTTCTTGTTTGTAAAACTCAAGGGTTTAGTTTCTGGTACTAATTTTTCTATTCTTACTAGTTATCATGTAAGTAATACTATTTCTATATCCTCCATTAAGGTTTCGTATGCAATCTGCGAAAATTTTATGCTGCTTGCTTATTGATACTTTAATCTTCCTCGCTCCTAATCGATGGAAAGTGCTTATTTCTTGCTTCTCAGCTCACGATATATAATAGATTTATGATTGATAAAGATTCCCAGCTGTGGAAATATTTATCTGATGGTCAAAAAGGATTGGTGGAGGAATCGTTTTTTCTACTCGAGGATATAGAAAAACATCCAGATACGAGGTTGACTGATTATTCTTATCTTGTTTTCCCGATAGCCAAAGCATACGAAGGGTTTTTGAAGCAGCTTTTCTTGGATAGGGGATATATTAACCAAGCTACATATCAGAGTAATCATTTCAGACTGGGAAAGGCTCTTTCTCCTCACATGACTCATCATCTGGGTGATGTATCGGTATATTTTCAAATACAAAAAAACTGTGGTAGAGAAGTGGCAGAAAAAATCTGGCAGATGTGGAAGAGAGGGAGGAATCTGATTTTTCATTATTTTCCTCATAACCTAAGAGCTGTGTCCTTGCAAGAAGCTAGGGAGATAATATATGATTTTGTTAGGGTGATGTCGGAGGCGATGTATGAATGTAGGCAAAACTAGAAGTGTTTATCTAATTTGGTTTGGGATATTTTTGGTATGGAGTATCTATCGTGCTTGGTTTAAATTGCCTGAGGCGATAGATGAACTGGTGGTTAAGCCACTGATATTTGTTTTGCCTGTCATCTGGTGGGTGAAATATAGAGAGAAAAGGAAGCTGGAAAGTATCGGAATCACGGGGAGAAATTTTTTCCAGGAGATATATATCGGAGTAGGGATAGGGGTACTTTTTGCGTTGGAGGGGCTGGTAGCAAATTATTTCAAATATGGGACTTGGTCTTTTGCGCCCCTTGCTGCACTTTCGTCGGTGGGTCTGATGCCATTTTTGTTATATTCTCTTTTTACATCGGTGTCTGAGGAAATACTGGGTAGGGGATTTGTCTATGGGAGACTACAAGAGGGAGCAAAGGATCAGTTGAAGCCAGCGATAGTAGCCTCTTTTCTTTTCCTTCTTCTTCATATTCCGATAATATTTACGAGGCTTAATCTGGTGGGAGTATCTTTGGTGGTTTATATAGTCTCGATATTTTTGCTGGGAGTGACTAATAGCTATTTATACTCGTATAGAAAAAGCCTAGTTGTTTCCATACTTGTCCATATCTTCTGGAATGCCACTGTGGCGCTGTATTTGTAAAAAAGAGAAGTGGCACCATCTGGCGCATATGGTGCCACTTCAGGTGGCAGAATGGAATATGTACTTCCGGGCTCGGTACATTGTCGTATGCCAGACTTTGTTCATTTGAGGGCTGGTTCTTCCTCGGCTGAGAAGAGTTTTTCATACCTCAAATATTGTCTAGGGGTACTTCACTGCATAACTCTCCTCTCACATGGACAGTGACCACGAGCTGATGTGAGCTGTTGGTGACCGGCCGGGGTCCTAACCCTAGTACTCTTCCTAAATCACTTAGCTCCCATGGGAAGACGTCCCGGAATTCAAGATGGGGCTTGAGGAATATGAACACCGTGCATACAAACTTCTTCGTGGGTTCGTGCATCTCCATTTTTTTCTGGAAGCCGGCTACTTTATCTGATGTCAATGCGTACCGTAGAATTTCCTCTGCGGTAGCTGGTATTGGTTGAGACGGTGGCTCTTGCTGTTGCTTCTTCACTTTTGTCCTCCTAGAGACATGCGCCAGTATGGACCAAATACATAGAGTATCTTACTCTATTTCTATCATTATGAAAGCGATTAGCAATCGGATGAATTATGCTAGTCTGATTTTGATAAGAAGTATCGCTATTGTGGCCAAATTGGGTGAGTATTGGCATTTTTTGCCAAAGTGATTTGTTCTTTGCGCCAGTTTTTAACGTGCCGCCGATTGTTTCGAATTGGATTTCCTTCGCACGTGATGTAAGCGTTAAGCGGTCTATGAGCTCGTGCTGGGAAAGTCAAAACTTGAGCTGGAGTATATCAGCAATCCGCTCTTTTTGTCAAATGACTATAGGTTAGGTACTTGACAAAGATATGATATCGTGATATCGTGATATCACTATGGTAGCTACAATGATACGTATTCCGGACGACGAGTATAAACTTTACAAGGAGCTCGCTGCGGAAAAGGGTGAGAGTTTGGCTGAGTTTTTTCGCAAGGCAGCTAGAAAGAGAGCGGGAATAAGGAAAAAGAAGTATTCTATCTGGGATTTGGGAACAAAAATAATAGCAAAAGGAGGACCAAGAGATGGGTCGGTGAATGCTGACAAATACTATTATGAATATGAAGATAAAAAAAGACGCTTTCGATGATTTTTATTGATACAAATGCATTTATTGCTCTTATTGATCCAAAAGATAAGTTTCATAAGGCGGCAATTGGTTGGTGGAAAGCAAATAGAGAAACTAAATTAATTACTTCAAATATTGTAACTATTGAGACTCTGGGGTGGATGCGTTATAAGAAAGGGAAGAGAATTGCGGTTGAGGCAGGAAAGACCATACTTTTTGGTGAAGGTATTTCAATACTCCCAATAACAAATCAAGATGAACTTGCTGCTTGGCAATTATTCCAAAAAATTGATGGAAGAGGGATATCAATGGTTGATTGTACCTCTTTTGTTCTCATGAAGCGTCTCAATATAAAGAAAGTATTTACTTTTGACCAAGACTTTAAGACCGTAGGATTTAGTGTACTTCCAGCTCCATAGGATTTGTGATAGAAATCACAGCGTAAAATGTTGAGAAGCTTATAATATTCTGCTACACTTGATATTATGAATCTCTGGACGATATTTTTGACGGGACTTTTTACTGGGGGATTGACCTGCTTGGCGGTGCAAGGTGGCTTACTGGCAACAACTATTGCCCAGAGGGAAAGTCAGAAATTAGAAGGTGATCTGAAAAGAACTGGTCATGCTTTTCCAATACTATCATTTCTTGTTGCCAAGCTCGTAGCGTATACTATTTTGGGCTTTTTACTAGGCTCTTTGGGATCGGTACTACAGCTTTCGTTGAAAACAACGGTAATCTTACAGATTGGTGTAGGAATTTTTATGATAGGGACTGCCTTGGCCATCTTAGATGTCCATCCCATCTTTCGTTATTTTATCATCCAGCCACCCAGATTTCTGACACGGATTATACGCAGGGAATCGAAAAGTAAGGACCTTTTTGCTCCCGCTATACTTGGTGCATTTACGATATTTATCCCTTGTGGGACAACGCAGGCGATGATGGCACTAGCGATAGCATCTGGTAATGCAATACTTGGAGCAACAATTCTATTTGTTTTTGTATTGGGTACTTCACCTGTTTTTTTCACTTTGGGATATTTTGCTACTAGGATGGGAGACTTTTTCAGTGGTAAATTTATGAAAGCAGCGGCCTTGGCTATAATAATGCTAGCAATTTTTAATATAAATTCTGCGGTTGCTCTATCGGGAAGCGATTTAACACTGGAAAATTTAGGTAATAAAGTATACTGTTCGATGATAGCTTTTTGTGATAAAGATCATGTAGCTGGACTGGTAGCTCCACCAGTAAGCGAAGCGACGATTACTATCAATTCCAAAGGATATGTGCCCAACAGGTTATCGATTGCTAGGGGAAGTCAGGTAACTTTACATCTGAAAAATGATGGAGGAAATGGATGTCAGCAATCATTTGTAATCCCAAAATTGGGGTTATCTAAAGTGGTACCAAATGGAAATCAGGCAACTCTTCAATTCACGGCACCATCCGAGGCTGGGACGATTCCTTTTATGTGTGGTATGAATATGTATAGAGGGGAGATAGAGGTAATATAAGAAAGTCATTAGTCATTGGCTATTAGTCATTGGTAGTTATCAAGAAATATTATGGCGACGAAAAAGCAGAAAATAAAAATTGATGGGATGCATTGTACGAGCTGTTCGATGGTGATAGATGGGGATTTGGAGGATACCAAAGGGGTGTTAGCTTCGTATACCAATTACGCCAAGGGAGAAACTGAGGTAGAGTATAAAGAGGAAGAAATTACCCTTGATAAAATTCTTGAAGTAGTAAAGCAAATAGGGTATAATCCTTCTATAGAATAACTATGTGTCCTGATTGTTGTTAGACTCTATTAATATCCCCAGGTTTTTTGCCAGTCGCGCATCATATCTATCTCTTTGGTTTGGGCTCCTATGATGTTATCGGCTAAGGTCTTGATTTCTTCATGTTGGGCATTTTTTTGGGCCTCTTTGGCCATTTCGATAGCACCTTGATGGTGGATGATCATAGACTCCATAAATGCTTCATCAAAATCATCGCCTGATTTTCCCTCCATAGATTCCATCATTTCTTCCATACTAGATCCCATACCCATACCGTGAGTATCTTCTTTAGGAATTTCTTGCATCATGTTTGCTGGTCTCATACCCATCATCTGCATCATGCCGGTATTGTTACTGTTGACGGCATTTTGAGCAATAAGAATGGTAAGAAGACTTCCTCCTAAAAGGCCGATGAGACCATATAAAATAGCATTATTTTTCATACTATCACCTCCTTTTTTATTTTATTTTTACTTCAATTATTTTTTAACAAAATAATTATAAACCCAAGCAAATAGATAGCCTGTAATCCAGCCAGCAGCTGTGAAAGTGATAAATCCCCAAATCATTGTAAATAGATCTGGTGGTGATCCCCTCCAAACTTTTTCTACATCCATACCGTGAGCCCAAGAAATAGCTATACTTTTATATAAATCAGGCACCAAATAAACGGCTAAGGCGCAAATTAGATAATATCCAGCTGCTATTACTGCTACGGTTTTAGCTGTTGCTTTAACATCTTTTTTCACTTTTGATCACCTCTTTTCGATTTTGCTTAATGTGAATATTTTTCTTTCATTATACTCCGCAGCCGCCGCCTGCTTTGACTTCGGGAAGTAATCCTTTGGCTTGGAGTTCCTTGTTTATAGCCATATAACCTTGGCTACTTGAATAGGGTGCTCCTAATACTTCCTTGGGATCGACTTTACTCCAGGGAGTATTTTTCATTTGGGAAAAATAAATACCTAGTTCTGCATAGGTTTGAGGAAACCAAAGAGAATTAAGAGTTAGCGCTTTTTGATAGATTTCCTCTTTGGTCATACCTTGGGAGACTGCCAACTCGATAAATCCAAGCATGGCGGCACCGTGATTACAATCTGGGAAAAGAGTGCTGTTGCCACAACAAGGACGATAGATATTTTCGGCTATTTCTTTGATAGTCACTTCCTGGTCGGGAGTAAGAGTGATGATATTGAAGCGGTTGAAAAGTTTACCGCCATCCACTTTCCCAACGGTCCATCCGCCAGTTGAGGCAAAATTACCGACGGTATCTTTATACTCGGTTCCCATGGGACCTAGTGATAATACGTTGGTTTTATTGGCAATACCGAGCGGCCAAAGAAGATTTAATATCAAACCGGAGTTAGCCTGGGTGAGGATAATATGTTCATCGGAGGGGGCTGTAAGGAGTTTTTTTTCTTCGGAAGTTAATCCACCCCTACTTTCGTATAATTTGAGAAATTTTTCCTTATCAATAGCTCCGGTTTCTACAAGTTTTACAATAGTATTTTGAAACGAAACACCCAAATTGACTTTTTCGGGTAAGACCTCTTTGGTAATATCAGAAACAAGTTGCTTGGGATCTGGGGTAGGGGTAGTAAGTTTGGTAAGAAATGGCATGGCAATAGGATTATTGGCTATTTTAATCTGGAGTATGGGGATAATTTTGAAGACAAAAAAGGCTAGTAATAATCCAGTAGTAAGGCCATAGAAGTAGAAATGACTATTGCTTTTTTTGGGCATGTTTAGTCTCCTTATACATAACAATTAATATAAGAATAATTACTCCTAATACCAA
>JACQJU010000057.1 GCA_016204905.1 Candidatus Gottesmanbacteria bacterium
ACTGTTTAAGTCAAGAGAATGAATTTTTATTAATTACCCACAAACTGCTTATTGATTTTTTTAAATAATATAATGTACTATGGTGGCGATGGATAGAGGGATAGCTAACATCGAGAGAGGCCATAATGGCAAGCCAAAGGTTTTATTTTTGTATGATTTTCCGATACATGGTGGGGGTAGTGGTGCTTATGTAAAATATCTGGCTCTCAGACTAGTAGAAAAATATAGATATAAGGAGAGGATAGCGGTACTTGTTCCAGATAGACTAGAAATAGATCCTCGCATCAAACAATATAATCTCAAATTACCTCAGATACCAATTTTTATAGGTAGACCTGGTTTGGAGAAATCCAAGAAATACGCAGAACTAAACGCGGAAGAGATAGCGGAACTTTATAAGGCATTTATAGATGGAACGATAAGGGTGGTAAAAGATTTCCGGCCAGATATCATCCATGTGCATCATACGATGGTCAATCTCTGGGCGGCTAGGTTTATAAGAAGTATATTTGGTACCAAATATATAGCTACATCTCATGGTAGTGATATCCAAGCTATTTCCAAAGATCGACGATATTTTCGTATGACTCGAGATGGACTGAATGCTGCTTCATTTCTCACTGTAGTATCAGGAGATACCAGGGCTAAGCTTCTAAAAATGTTTGGTACGCATTTGTCAGCAAAGACAAGAACTATACCTGGTGGTATAAGACTGAGTCAATTTCCGGCCAATAAAAATATGGAAAGGCAAAGAAGGCAAATGGGTCTTTCTGGTAAAAAGATGGCACTTTTTACCGGGAGGTTGATATCAGAAAAGGGAGTAGAATTTTTGGTGAAGGCTGCAAGGAAAATAAATGGCCAGGTAATCATAGCTGGAGATGGTCCGCAGCGTCAAAAGCTAGCAGAAATGATAGAGAAGATGAATATACATAATGTAACTCTTCTTGGGTTTTTTGCCGATAGACAAAGGATAATTGATCTCTATTATTTAGCGGATGTATTTGTGTCTCCGGCCCTCTGGGATGAACCTCTGGGATTAACAATAATAGAGGCAATGGCCTCGAAGACGCCACCGGTCGTTACAAGAAAAGGAGGGATAGTGATGGCCATAAAAGATGGAATAAATGGTACTTTTGTCAGGCCAAGAAATGCCACAGAGATAGCCAAGGCGGTAAATTATCTATTTGAGAATACTGAGGTGAATAAGAGGATGGGGGAGGCTGCCAGAAAGACGGTGGAAGAGAAGTTTACTTGGACAAATATTGCCCAGAGGTTTGATAAATTGTATATGAAAGTGGTGAGGAATGGTCATAAGTGAGTAATTGGAATATTTTCAGAAAACTCGGAAAACTCAGAGAATCAGTGGGTCAGAGTCTCGGTTAATCAGATGATCAGAAAATACCAGATCTCCATACACTATGGAGTTTATTCATCCTTTTGGATAAGATTTTATACTCTTGAGCCAATTGCTCGGCTTCATAGGAAAGGTGAGGTAGTATAATTGTTATAGCTCTTAAATGAGAAATTAATTCATCGGAGGAACCTATAGCAATTTTTAAGAAACGTTTGAATTCCAATTCGAAGGATCTTTTAGCAAAACCTTCCGCTATATTAGCGGGTATAGATTTCCCGTCTTTTTTGCACTGGATAACAGTATCGTATTCGGATCTAGGAATTTTTTTTAAAAATTGATATAGCTTGCTAAGTAATTTTAGCGACAACTGATATACCTCTAAATCTGTTACGTCGCGTATCATTATTTTATATTATCAGATTTCTGATAGTCTGACTTTCTGATTTTCTGACATACCGGTATTCTGAGTATTCCGAGTTTTCCGGAAATCTTACTTTACTAATTTGATCATAATGCTTATCATGGAATTATATGCGTATTGCGATATTGGGATCGGTGGTAACACAAGTTCCGCCTCTGGGGCAGGCGGCGATAGAATGGATGGCCTATCATCAGGCGATGGGGCTAGCTAAGCGTGGGCATAAAGTGTTACTTTTTGCGCCAGAGGGTTCCAAAGTCGAGCATGAAAATATAGAGTTGGTGACTGTGGGAAAGGGAGGAACTCTGACGGGCACGGGGAAAGAGGGAGATGTTGGTCAAACAAAGAGATTGGGATCGTCTTTTAAGTTGCGTCTGGAAATGACTCACTTGGGGATTTTAATCGGAGAATTGTTAGATAGAGATAGCCATTTTGATATATTACTTAACAATTTGAGAGGGGAAGCGATGATAGTACCTGTTGCTGAGATTTTGCGTAAACCGCTGGTAGGCGTGATGCATCTACCTCTATTTGATGAGCTCGCCGCACTGCTAAAAAGATATAAAACCAATCTGATTTCTATTTCAGATGCCCAAAGGAAGGCTTATCCCGACTTAAATTATGCGGCGACTATTTATAATGGGGTCGATCCAGAGGCTTTTGCCTATAATGAAACACCTGATGACTACTATCTTTATTTAGGTTCAATCGGACCTAATAAAAACCCCAGAGATGCTCTGTTGGCATGTAAAAGGGCCGGAGTAAAGATGATCCTAGGCGGAAGAATAAAAGACAAAATTTATTATGATAAAGAAATTGCGTCTCATATAGATGGAGAAATAATAAAATGGGTAGGGGAGATGCATCCTGGGGATGTTATCGAACTTTATAGGGGAGCTAAGGCTTTTCTTTTTCCGACGATGTGGGAGGAACCTTTTGGACTGGTGATGATAGAGGCGATGAGTTGTGGGACGCCGGTTGTTGGTTATCCTCATGGAGCGGTGGCTGAGGTGATAGAAGAGGGAAAAAATGGATTTTTGGTAGAAAATGTGGAGGAAATGGCGGGGAAGATAAGGGAGATGGAAGAAATGGAAAATGCAGCAATGCGACAATTGAGAATGAGTGCGAGAAAGAGTGTGGAGGAGAAGTTTACGATAGAGAAGATGGTGCGTAATTACGAAGAGGTATTGCGTAAGATACTACCGATTTAACCAATCTAAACGAATATAACTAATACGAATAATAAAGAGAAGATTCGTATTCGTCAAATTTGTTGTAATTAGTTTTATTAGTTTTTATGAAAATTGCACAATTGTCATCACCATGGATAGCATTGCCACCGATAAAATATGGAGGCACGGAAAGGGTGGTTTATAGTCTTTCGGAAGAATTGGTGAAAAGGGGACATGATGTGACTGTTTTTGCAACAGGAGACTCTAGAACCAGTGCCAAGCTTTCTTATTATTACAAAAGTGCCCTTCTTCAGGACCCGCAGTATAAAAATGATCCTTTGATATGGCTTCATAGTATATATGACTGTTTTAAGAAAGCAGGAGAATTTGATATCATCCATAATCACATGCAACATGTACCGATGTTTTTTACTGATTTTATAAAAACTCCGGTTATACATACACTTCATGGAGATTATTACCCCGGGGAGGTCAGCGAATCTAAAAGAGAAGTTTTGGCTCGCTTTAAACATCAGAATTTTGTCTCCATATCCAATGCCCAAAGAGTCGGTATGCCAGAGTTAAACTATATCCAAACAGTATATAACGGTATCAATCCAGAGGAATTTATATTTGGCGAAGGAAAAGGTGGTTATATGGCCTGGATGGGAAGGATAACACCCAAAAAGGGTCTTGAGACTGCCATAAGGATAGCAACAGTTTTAAATAAACCGCTTAAAATATCAGCTTATATTGATTCCTCTGAAATTGATTATTTTGCCAAAGTGATAGAACCGCAGATTACCGGTAAAAATATAGAATTTATGGGGGAGCTGTGGGGCCCGGATAAAACTGAGTTTTTAAAGAATGCATCTGTACTTTTGTTTCCGATCAATTGGCAGGAACCTTTTGGGTTGGTCATGGTTGAGGCCATGGCTTGCGGCACGCCGGTTGTTGCCTATAACAAAGGGTCGGTTTCGGAAATAGTGATAGATGGTGTGAATGGATTTATTGTTCCTGATATGGTGGGAATAGTCAACGCAATCGAGAAGATAGGCCAGTTGGATAGGGTAAAAGTGAGAGAGAGTATGATAAACAAATTTACATTGCAAAAGATGGTCGATGGATATGAGGAGGTTTACCGGAAAGTATTAGAAAGAAAGTCATTAGTAATATAGTAATTGAGTAATTGAGTAATTATTAATTTGTA
>JACQJU010000054.1 GCA_016204905.1 Candidatus Gottesmanbacteria bacterium
GGGCAATATGCCATTGGCGCTGGTGTTTTTCCCAGACAACAAACTCACCAAGCATTATTCTGATTGGGGGATATATCACGATAAAACATATCCGGGATATAGAGATGAAAAGTTGAATCGGATCGCCCTGGAAAAACCGATTGTTATAGTCACTGGATATCACTTCGGGGATAGGAAAAAGTATGCCAGGCTTTTGGATTATAAAATTATTTATGAAGATAACTTACATGACAATGAACATGCAGTTTTGATACCCAGATAGGAGGTATTTATTTTTCGATAATATCAACTGAAGTCATCGCAATAGGACTAATTGGTTTGGATTTTTCGCTTGATGATCCTACCGCCGTTTCTGCCGTTGCTATTTTATCTAAAACATCTAGACCATCTGTGACTTTGCCGAAAATAACATAATTTTGGGGTAGTTGATAATCAGCATGCATGATGAAAAACTGACTACCATTGGTGTTGGGTCCGGAATTGGCCATAGCCACTGTTCCTCTGGTATATGCACCCTCAAAAGGTTCATCGTCAAACTGGTAGCCGGGGCCTCCGGTGCCATCGCCATTGGGGTCGCCTCCCTGGATCATAAAATCTTTTATAACACGATGGAAAATAGTATTGTCGTAGAATTTTTTGCGAGCTAGGTGGACAAAATTATTGACGGTGATGGGAGTTTCTCGAGCATTTAAGGAAATGGTGATGTCTCCCTCTTTTGTATGAAGTACGGCGGTGTAATTTTTCGTTTTGTCTATTTCCATGGCAGGAGCCGAAGTAATATCATTAGTCTTTGTGTCCATAGAAGTGGGAGCCGGGGTCTTATTAGTAGTAGTGTTTTTATTGGGCATAAGAATGAAGGCAGCAAGAAGAATAATTATAACTAAGCCTAGGATTATTACAAGTTTATTCATCAAGACATATTTTAGCATATCTAACCAACAACCCATCGGGATAAATGATGGGTTGGTTGGTTAACCGCTATAAATATAAAAGGGTGGTGATTGCGAAGGATTATAAAATATATCAAAGATAAATTCTGTGCTAAGAATCACATATTAGCCTACTTTAGTCTGATGCAGAGATTCTTCGCTAAGGCCGAAATGGTGGCCGATCTCATGGAGGACTGTTTTTCTGACTTGAGACTTAATATCTTCTGGGTTATGGAAAAATCTTTCAATTGTCTTTTGAAAAATAGTGATTTTGTCGGGCAAGACAAATGTATAACCTGATCCTCTTTTCACTTTGGGGATACCTTTATAGAGTCCAAAAAGTGTGACTTGAGGATGTAAATTTAGTTCTTGTCTTTGCTCGAGAGTCGGTTCATCTTCGAGAACTATCTCCACATTTTCCAATTTCTCGGCAAATTCTCGGGGTAAGTCCTCTAGTGCCTCTTCTACTAATTTTTCGAAATCATACCTTTCCATAAGGATAGTATTTTATCATTATTTATCCTTATTTGTTTTGTCTATTTTTGAGGAGGTCTTGGACAATTTTATCTACCTCTGTAGCTGGTTGTTGGGGATTTTGGGTATTATTTTCTTTTTTTTCATCAACATATTGTATAAATGGGGATGGATCGATAAAGCCGAAATAACCATTGTTGATTTCCGCATCTTTGGGCTTGATACCAAAGTGTAGATGAGGACCAGAAACTACGCCACTTTCTCCGGATAAGCCCAAGCTATCGCCTTTTTTCACTAATTGATTTATAGTGACTTTGGTTTCTTTTAGATGAGCATAGATACTTTCACCCCAAGAGTGCGAAATAATTACTGATATGCCAAAATCGCCATTTGGGCCTGTTTGTGTTACTTGACCGTCATCACAAGCATATATAAGAGTAGAAAGAGGAAGCATAAAATCGATACCATGATGACCAATAAGTCCCCAATTTTTAAATTTATTTTGGATTGACTCTTCTGTTGGTCTAGCACCAAAGGGGAAAGTCACTGGGTAGTGGCCATTGAACGGAGCTCGGAGAGATAGATCCATAAACCTAGTATAGGTCTTTTTTTGCTAATTGCAAAAGAGGAGAAGTTTTAGATAAAATATTGTTCATGGTAAAAAGGCGTAGGAAAAGATCTCAAGTTATCTACGGCAGCAAAATTGCCAGATTCCCCATAGAAGCATATATGAATTATGTATTTTATTCACATGGTGAGGATATTGTGATGCTTTATCCTTTTGAAAATGTTTACCCGACGATTACTGCTCTTCAAGATTCCATGCAAGATTATGCCACTGAATGGGACGAAGAAAAAGCAAATGGGATGGAAATTGCTGAAGTTTCTATAGTTGTGCCTATTAGTTTTGCTAAACTTTATCCACTGAGAGCAGAATTTTGGAATAATCCTGATTTGCATTTTGAGGATTTAGATCGTTTCAGAGGCTTTTGGAAAGCTGCCTCCAAGCCAGAATTTTATAAAATGCTAGTTACACCTACTTGGAATGGAAAAAAATTATCTTATCATGCAGCAATAGCTTTGTATATTACGGCAACAAATAGAGAGATAGATAATTTTATGCTCTATTCTGATTTCCCCGTAGATGAGAGAGCAAAATATGCCGCCGTCTATACTTTTGGTCATCCGCTTCGTTTCAACTGGAAGACTGGTGAAGTCTCCAGAGCCGAGCAATTTGCGAAACCCACGATACTCCATTAATATTTCTTAGGATTTGGGTTCAAATTTGAGAGCAACTGAGTTGATACAATATCTTTGTCCCGTAGGTTTTGGGCCATCATCAAAAAGATGCCCCAGATGAGAACCACAATTGGTACAAAGTACTTCGGTACGTTTCATACCATGGCTAGTGTCTTTTTTTAGTTCAATATTTCCCTCAGAAACTGCATTCCAGAAACTTGGCCAGCCGGTATCTGATGCAAATTTGGTCTCTGAAGAAAAGAGTGGTTCTCCGCAGGCAACGCAGCGATAGGTACCTTCTTCATGATTATCCCAGTAGATACCGGAAAAAGGTACTTCTGTACCTTTGAGTCGACAGACTTCAAATTGTTCATCGGTGAGCTTTCCCTTCCAAAATTCATCGGGTTTATTTTTGAGGTCGGACATGAGATTATTATACCATCAACTACACTTCGAAATGCTCTTGTTTGGTAGGAGATGGGGTAGGAGTAATAGAAGGAATATCAGTGGGAGGTCCACCTCCTATACCCGATTCGGGACGGCTTTCTATTTCTTTTGTATCGATATTCTCCTTCATCCATCTGCCGGCAAAGAAAGATAGTACAAGAATAGCTATAACCAGAACCAGTGAAGACAGCCAGTACATAACCCATACTTTAGACTATCAATATGATAAATAATCGAGGAAGATGTAAGAAAAAAAGAAGACTTTACCAGCTTCCGCCACCACCACCACCTCCGCCGCCGCCTGAGGACCCACCAGAAAAACCTGAGGAGTGACCGGTTGAGGAACTGGTAGGTGTCGCTGCACTTGCTACCGAATTAAATGATGAGTTGAGTGAATGAACAAATGAGTTACTATTGAAACTTCCATAATTATAACTTTGATACCATGATGGTGGTGTGAGGGCGATGTCTTTAAATCTTTCGGCCCAGATTTTCTCTACACCAAATGCTACAGCAAATGGAAGGAGTCGCTCAAAAAAAATTTGATTTTTGGCTTGGAATTCTAATTGTCTTTCCTGGCTGGAAAGAAAATTTTTCAGTGATTTGGCAACGTTGGCTGATTGGGCACCAAAATCTGTTTTCCTGGGCATGGCTCTACCAAAAATAAGGGCTATAAGAAAAAGAGGAATATTGGCGCTAAAAAGAGCCAAAAACGAAATGATACTATAAAAAGTGCGGATACTATTGGGATTTTCGGGAAAGTATCCTTCATTTAAAAGACTGAGATAAATTGAAGATTTTGTAGCTGATACTATATCTACTAACTGGGAATTTTTAATTTTAAGTTTATCTTTTTCCTTAAATATCCCCCTTAAAAGAACATGTTCAAATTCCTCCAGTTCTTCCGGCTTCCAATTTTTGGTTTTTTCCAGATAAAAATCATTTTTCTTTTCTTCGATAATTTTTAAATAACCTCTTCTTGCCAGATCAATTATAGTGGCAGAAATATCTTGTAAATCTACTGTTTCATCAACTAGAGCTCCGGTTTCTGCCGGAGTTAATTTACGGTGAGATTTCGTGGTTGGCGGATCATACCAACTGCTGGCAACTCCCATAGGTGTTTTGGGATCACGGCCATATTTATACCACTTATAAACTATTTTAATGGGATAAATAATGTACCAGAAAACGGCAATTATAATAA
>JACQJU010000055.1 GCA_016204905.1 Candidatus Gottesmanbacteria bacterium
AAAAAATAAAAAAAATAAAATAGTCTATTTTGGATTAGATAGACCTGAAAAATATTTATCCTCCAAAGAACACGCCACAGACTCAACATATTGTCGAAATTGCAGCAATAAACTAGATTATAAAGGAATTTATTTTTCTCATCTCGGCCATTGGTACTGTCCCAAATGCGGCAGTAAAAGACCAAAGTTAGACAACTCTAATTGGCCCTCGCCACTGCCTGGTATTTATAACGAATACAACACATTAGCCGCCGTCTCCCTAGCTCAAGAATTGGGCCTAGAAGATGAAAATATAAAAAATTCTTTAAATGGTTTCCAACCCGCCTTTGGTAGACAAGAAGAGATAGTCATAGACGAGAAAAGAATAAAAATTTTTCTCTCCAAAAATCCCGCAGGATTCAACGCTTCACTCCGTACGGTTATTGACCTAAAACCAAAAACATTATTGCTTGTCCTCAATGACAGAATACCAGATGGTAGAGATATCTCTTGGATCTGGGATGTAGATTTTGAGATGATCCCCCAGGGAGTTAAAATTATCGTCAGTGGGGATAGAGTCTATGATCTGGCACTCCGAATTAAATACACTCAAAAATCCCAAATCCCAAATCCCAAATCCCAAATAAACCCAAAATTACAAATCTCTGAAGACCTAAAAGAAGCTATTAACAGAGCATTAAGTAATATTGAAAAAGGAGAAACGTTATACATCCTACCTACCTACTCAGCCATGCTTGAAGTTCGCCAAATATTAAAAGGTAGAAAAATTCTCTAGCTAAGAACTAATAACTATGAACTTTAAACTTACTATCGGTTGGCTTTATCCAGATCTTATGTCCACTTATGGTGATAGGGGCAACATAATTTGTCTGGAGAAAAGGTGTAATTGGAGATCAATTGAAACTAAAATATTGCCTATTGAATTTGCGACTTCAACTAAAGAATTAGAAAACTGTGATATTATTCTCGGCGGTGGCGCTCAAGATCGACAACAAGAATTGGCCATAAAAGATTTACGAGAGAACAAAGGAGATACACTCAAAAAGATGTTCCAGCGCGGGGTGCCCGGCCTTTTTGTTTGTGGCTCACCCCAACTTCTGGGTCACTATTATATGACAGGGGATGGTAAGAAGCTCGAAGGTTTAGGAATCTTTGATTATGTCACCAAACATGCCGGTCTAGACAAACCCAGATGCATAGGAAATACTGTGGGTGTCGTGACCGGCATCAATTCATTGACAGAAAAGCCTAAAAACCACCTCGGGGGTGGCCGGATGGACTCCCCCGAGGTGAAGGAATCAAGAAGGACTATCGTCGGCTTTGAAAACCATGGAGGAAGAACATATTTAGGGAAAGATGCCAAACCTTTTGCCAAAGTCTTAAAAGGCTACGGAAACAATGGTGAGGATGGTAGCGAAGGCTCGATATACAAAAATGTTATCGCCTGCTATTACCATGGTCCATTTCTTCCCAAAAATCCTCACATCGCCGACTGGTTGCTAGCCCGCGCACTTGAAATTAAATACCAGAAAGATATACAATTAGAGCCTCTGGACGATACGCTCGAATGGCAAGCGCATGAATTTATACTAAGAAAATTAAAAATATAGATAACTATGCCTATAAAATTATTCCAAAGATTTCAAAACAAAAAAACAATATTAATAATTGAAGACGATGAAGGATTAGGCAACACGATTAAAGAGGTGGTAACTGAAAGTATGAAAGGTGCTTGGCGCCCAATACTTTGTCGAAACGATAAAGAGATCGCATTGGTATTAGATAGCAAAGTCAAAATAGATGCAGCTCTGGTTGATTATGGTTATTTTGATTCTGACTTGGGGGGGGGATAGAAATAGCACAGCTTCTTCAAAATAAAGGAATTCCTGTTGGATTAAGATCAGGTTTGGTTGATAATGAAAGGTTGAAAATAGCACAAAAGATGGGAATGCCATTATTTGAAAACACAATATTGGGTACAATGGATCAATCAATACAACAAATCACGTTATCAATGGAGCAAGGAAGACAGGAACGGCGTAGATAGAATATGAGAAATAGCAACAAACTATCTATACTCAAAAAAGAATTAACATTTCTTTACCGTGTTGCCCAATCTGTCCATAGCCTAGAACTAGACGAACTGCTCAAAGAAATTGTTAAAATAGCTACCCAAGTCACCCACGGAGATTCTTGCTTGATTTATATACTTGATAAAGAAAAGCAAAGTCTTATATTGCGAGCCTCTAAAAATCCCCATAAGGACTTATTTCAAAGAATAACCATGAAATTAGGTGAAGGTATAACTGGGTGGGTAGCCAAAGAGAAGCGTCCGGTAGCTATCAGTCAAGGCGCAGCCCATGACCCGAGATTTAAATTTTTCCGTAGCCTTCCCGAAGACAAATTCGAGGCATTCTTATCAGTTCCAATAATTAATAAAGTCGGCGTCGTCGGAGTTATCAATGTCCAACATAAAAAAATGCACAAACACGCAGATATGGAGATAAATTTATTATCAGCAATCGGTAGATTGGTCGGCGGCGCCGTAGAAAACGCCTTACTGATCGAAGAATCAATGGCGCTCAAAGAGGCTTTAGAAATACGAAAATTAATAGAACGCGCGAAAGGAATATTGATGAAACGAAAAAGTATATCAGAACCCGAGGCCTATAGACAGATTCAAAAAGAAAGCATGGATTCCAGAAAATCTCTCAAAGAAATCGCCGAGGCAATTATTCTCGCTGATAAGTTACAATTGGGAAGATAATATTAATAGGGTGCCAAGCTACATCCACCCTTAGGCTGACTAATTTTAAGCATTGACAAGCTTTTGGTTATTGTATTAATATAATTTATATATTCGCAATGTCGCGAATAGGACAATGAAGTCTTCCATCCGCCTGCTGGCGGATTTCCGGAGGGCTTTTTTTTATGCAGTTCTTGCCGATACAAAGTGAGGCTTAGAAATGCATAATCCGCCGAAGTCCTGCCTGCCGGCAGGCAGGCTTGACGAAGGCGGATAAACATTAATTATAGTTTTATGAAAGGATATCTTATATGACCTATCGAGAAATTAAAGCACTTATCAAATCCAAAGGTATAAAAATTGTTGACCTCAAATTTGTCGATATTAGAGGAGTCTGGCAACACGCTTCAGTTCCTACAAGCGAATTTGATGAGGCAGCAATAGAAAGAGGCATAGGATTTGATGGCTCAAGTATTAAAGGATTTCAAGAAATACATGAAAGTGATATGGTACTTCTACCAGATATCGCCACCGCACATATTGATCCTTTCAGTACTATACCTACTCTTACCGTAATTTGTGATGTCTTTGATCCCTTCAAAAAAGATTACTTCTCGAGAGATCCAAGAAATATTGCCAAAAAGGCAGAAAACTATCTCAAAAAAGCAGGCATAGCTGACAGAAGTTACTGGGGTCCGGAAGCCGAATTTTTCCTTTTTAGCAGCCTCTCCTATAATATCGAGCCTTATAAAAATGGCTACCAACTAGATAGTGCCGAGGCACATTGGAATTCTGGCAAAAATGGTGAGCCTAATACCCATATTACAATTAGACCTAAAGAAGGCTATTATCCCGTACCGCCTCAAGATACACTCCAAGATATAAGAAGCGAGATGGTACTTACTCTTGAATCGTGGGATATACCTATTGAGATGCAGCATCACGAAGTGGCTGCTCCAGGACAAGCCGAGATAGATATGCGCTTTGATACGCTCACTAAAATGGCTGACAATGTCATGTCGTATAAATATATTGTCAAAAATACAGCCAAAAAACATGACATGATAGCCATCTTTATGCCCAAACCTGTTTTTGGCGACAATGGCAGCGGTATGCATGTCCATCAAAGTCTTTGGAAAGGACTGACTAATCTTTTTTATGATCAAAAAGGATATGCAGAACTCTCCAAAACAGCATTGTATTATATTGGCGGATTACTGACCCACATCGATGCGCTCCTAGCCTTCTGTGCGCCAACGACTAATTCTTATAGGCGACTTGTTCCACACTATGAGGCTCCGGTCAACGTAGCTTTTTCCAAAAGAAATAGAAGCGCCGCAGTCAGAATCCCGATGTACTTCTCGGGGCCACGAAATGCCAAATCCAAAAGAGTCGAATTTCGTCCGCCGGATGTGGCTGCCAATCCCTATTTGGCATTTTCTGCCATGCTTATGGCAGGACTTGATGGAATAAAGAAAAAAATAGATCCAGTGAAAGCAGGTTTTGGCCCCCTCGATAAAAATATTTATGAACTTCCAGAAGCCGAGGCCAAGAAAGTAAAAAGTGTTCCCGGATCCCTCTTTGAAGTTATAAGAGCACTCGAGAAAGACCACCAATTCTTATTAGAAGGCGGCGTCTATACCCGGGATATCATCGATACTTGGATCAGTCTCAAAAGAGGTGAAGCACAAGAAGTCGCCATCCGCCCCACACCATACGAATTCTATCTCTATGCGGATATGTAACTAGAATCCCGATGTGTCTATATAATATCACCTCCGATGTGTGAAACTTCCTAAGGGCCCCTTTTCTTCCTCTGGAATAGAAACCCTAAAAAAGCTAAAATACGGTGTATGAAAAATAGTTCCAATAATACTAATTCGTTGACTGACAAAGATGTCCAACACGTTGCTTCATTAGCTAAACTGGCTCTTACCAAAGATGATATAAAAAAATTTCAAAAACAATTATCCGAGATTATACATTTTGTTGCTAAACTAAATGAATTAGACACCCAAGATATAGAACCAACAAGTCAAGTAACGGGTCAAGAAAATATTTTCCGCGATGATGTTGTAAAAAAATCTCTTACCCAGAAAGAAGCATTGGCAAACACAAAAAGAAAATATAAAGGATATTTTGTCGTTGATGCCATTTTTGACTAAACCTATGTTATTAGATCTTACGATTACCCAATTATCCCAAGGTTTAAAAGCCAAGAAATTTTCCTCAGAGGATATTGTCAAAGAGTGTTACTCTAATATCGAGCGTTTAAATCCAAGTATCAATGCATTTATAACGATTATAGATAAAGATGTTGCGCTTAAAGAAGCACATAACAGAGATAAAGATCGAGGATCTGATAGTTCTGTACTCCATGGCTTACCTTATGTAATGAAAGATTCCTATAATACACAGGGTATTCGGACTACCGCTGCCTCAAATGTCTTGGCAGATTATGTCCCTCCATATAGTTCTACTGTCTATCAAAAACTAGTCGACGCCGGAGCAATTCTTATTGGGAAAACTAACATGGATGCTTGGGGGCATGGTGCCTCTTCAGAAAATACAGATTTCGGCCCCGTCAAAAATCCCTGGGATCAATCAAGAGTAGCCGGAGGCTCAAGCGGTGGTAATGCCGCAGCTCTGGCTGCAAGGATGACGGTTTTTGCTATCGGTGAAGATACTGGCGGCTCAATCCGTAATCCTTCGGCTTGGAGCAGTACGACAGGCCTAAAAGTGAGTTATGGAAGAGTCTCAAGATATGGATGCATAGCTTACGTATCATCTTTTGATACTATGGGCCCAATGGCGAAAACAGTGGAAGATTGCGCCCATATTTTGGAAATTATTGCCGGTATTGACCAGTACGATGCCACCAGTTCTCCCCAACCGGTTCCTCACTACAAAGATCATCTTCGGGATAAATTAACCGATCTTACATTGGGGCTACCCAAAGAATGTTTTGGCGAAGGGTTAGATACAGAAATTAAAGCTAGTATTATGGAAGCAGCTAGTCTGTATAAAAAGATAGGAATAAATATTAAAGAAATATCCATACCACTTCTAGAGTATGGAGTCCCCGTTTATTATCTTATTGGAACCAGCGAGACCAGTAGTAATTTAGCAAGATATGATGGGATAAGATTTGGACAGGGAAGAGGGGAATTTACCAAAGAAACCATGCGCCGAATTATGCTAGGAACTTATGCTCTATCCGCTGGCTATTATGATGCTTATTACAAAAAAGCTCAACAAGGGCGGACATTATTTATCAAAGAATACACCAGAGCCCTATCGGAATGTGATGCCATACTCATGCCGGTAGAACCCATGGTGGCCACAAAATTTGGCGAACTGATCAATAATCCCATCCAGAATATGCTTGCTGATATTTATACCTGTCAGACACCAGTTGGTGTCCCCTCACTTGCTCTACCCTGTGGTTTCACCAAAGAAAACTTACCGATTGGCATGCAAATAATCGGAAATATGTTTGCTGAAACTCTACTTTTGAGATTAGGCTACGCCTATCAAAACAACACAGATTGGCATACGAAGAAGCCAAATATAGGAGAACATGGAAAGTAAATTTTTTATAAAAGACTCCAAAGATTTTATAGCCAAAAAAGTAGAACTCAAAGGCTGGGTCTACAACAAAAGATCCAGTGGTTCTATAGCCTTTCTACAGTTGCGAGACGGCACGGGATTTATACAGGGAGTCGTAGTAAAAAACGAAGTCTCACCAACCACCTTTGAAACTGCCAGAAATTTGACGCTGGAATCTTCGGTTATTATTACCGGTCTGATTCGAGAAGACAAACGAGCACCCAGTGGCTACGAGATGTCTATAGTAAATATAAAAACTCTACAAATTCCCAAAGAAGAATATCCCTTAGGCAAAAAAGACCATGGCCCAGACTTTTTACTCAACAATAGACATCTCTGGCTCAGAAGTAAACGCCAATGGGCTATCCAAAGAGTTCGTCACGCCATAATTTATGCTATCTACTCTCATTTAGAAGAGGAGGGCTTTATAAAAATAGATGCTCCGATACTCACTCCGTCAGCCGCTGAAGGAACTACCACCCTCTTTCCCGTACCCTATCTACCTGCTTGGAGCGATGAAGAATTAGATAAAGAAGAGATCACTCTCAAAAGCCAAAATGCCGTAGCCTACCTCTCCCAGTCCGGCCAGCTATATCTGGAAGCAGCAATCGCTGCCCACGGAAAGGTGTTTGATTTTGGACCTACTTTTAGAGCTGAAAAAAGCAAAACCAGAAGACATTTATCCGAGTTCTGGATGATGGATGCCGAAGCAGCTTTCGTCGAGCATGAAGAAAACATGGCCACCCAAGAAAAACTTATCAAAGCAATATTAAAAGCTGTATTAGATAAATGTCCAGAAGAACTAAATATATTAGAAAGAGATACAACAATACTCAAAAATATTCTTGACAAGAAATTTCCCATCATCAACCACCAAGAAGCCATAAAGCTGGCCCAAAAAGAAAATTTATCCATAGGTCAAAGAGACGATCTAGGAGCAGAAGCAGAAACACTTATATCCAACAAATTTGATACCCCGGTATTTATCCAAAAATACCCCAAGGAAATAAAAGCATTCTATATGAAAGCTGACCCAAAAGATTCATCACGAGTGCTAAATAATGATCTTCTTGCTCCAGAAGGCTTTGGTGAGATCATCGGAGGGAGCCAGCGGGAAGATAATTTAGAAAAACTTACAGCATGGATGAAAGAATTGAATATGAATCTCAAAGATTACGAGTGGTATCTGGATCTTCGTAGATTTGGGAGCATTCCTCATAGCGGCTTTGGCGCCGGTTTAGAAAGGTTAGTGGCCTGGATTTGTAAATTAGAGCATGTGAGAGAGAGTATACCCTTCCCCCGCATGCTAGATAGATTTACACCTTAAAAGACAATGATTATAAGATAACTTCAATGATTCGAATCATCGAAGTATTTAGATAGGAAATTTTATGAATGAATCAAAACATGAACCAATTATAGGATTAGAAATACATATGGAGTTGAAAACCAATTCCAAAATGTTTTGTGGCTGCAGAGCTGATTGGTTTGGACAAGAACCCAATACCTTAACCTGCCCTGTTTGCTTGGGGCTACCAGGAGCTCTACCAGTACCCAATAAAAAAGCTGTCGAATGGTGTGTGATGTTAGGCCTAGCTTTAGGATGTGAAATACCACTCTTTTCCAAGTTTGACAGAAAAAATTATTTCTATCCAGATCTTCCCAAAGGTTACCAAATTAGCCAGTACGATCAACCCCTAGCGGTGAATGGATGGTTGGAAATAAAAAGCCCCACAAAAACAACTGGCGATGAAGACACCTCGGATGGTGGCGAAGCAACGACTTCGACTCCTCCGAGGTGGAGGGACCGAAAAAGAATTCGTATCCGCCGAGTTCATATGGAGGAAGATACTGGTAAACTACTACATGCAGAGGTTGACGGTCAAAAATGCACTCTTATAGATTTTAATAGAAGTGGAGTACCACTGGTTGAGATAGTTACAGAACCTGATATACGAAGTAGTGAAGAGGCTCGTATATTCCTGAAAAAACTTCATCAGATCATCAGATACATAGGTATCTCCGATGCCGATATGGAAAAGGGTAGTATGAGATTGGAACCTAACATTTCCGTCCGTGAACTAAAAAGCGCTCAAAACACCTCCGAGGTGACCCGCCTACCTGCCGGCAGGCAGGGAAGGGGCTCCTCGGATGGTGAAGGAATTAAGGAGGACCTCCCCAATTACAAAGTTGAGGTTAAGAACATTAACTCCTTCAACTTTGCCAAAAAAGCAATCGACTATGAAATAAGTAGGCATATTAAATTATTAAATAATAACGAAATCCCTCCCCAAGAAACCAGAGGTTGGGATGAAAAAAAAGGCATAACTTATTCTCAAAGGAGCAAAGAAGAAGCCCATGACTATCGTTATTTTCCAGAGCCAGACATCCCACCGATTCGATGGACGGAATCTCAAATTTCCCAATTAAAGTCCCAAATACCGGAATTACCTGACCAAAAAGTGCATAGATTTATGGCAGAATTTTCCCTATCGGAGTATGACGCTACGATATTGGCAGATATCCAAGAAACTGCAAAATATTTTGAAAATGCTCTCAGTATCACCCCAGGGGTGAGCCTAGGATTGTCAAGAGGCTCTAGAATAACTCCTAAAACTATCGCTAACTGGATAATAAACAAACGTGCCGATATCACTAAAACTACTCCCGAAGAACTGGTAAAATTGATTAGCCAAAAATCACAAGTAGTCCAAATGGATGAAAAAGAACTGGAGGCAATAATTAAAAAAGTCCTATCTGCCAATCCCAAGGCAGTATCGGATTACAAATCGGGTAAAGAACAGTCACTCATGTTTCTCTTGGGTCAGGTAATTAGAGAAACAAAAGGAAAAGCCAACGCTGAGCAAGTAAAGCAAAAATTAGTACAGTTATTAAAATATCCCGGTGTGTAAATACACCACCACACCCGGTGTGCAGGTGTACGGTGTGCACGGTGTGCACGGTGTGCAGGTGTACGGTGTGCAAGTATACATCCGGAGGTGTCTAGCTACCACACTCGTCGAGTGTGTAAAGTGTATACACCCGGTGTGCAAGTATATGTAACTATGCCTGAAGAAATTAGATTAAATGACCTAGTCATTACCAAACAAGATAATCTAGTAAAACCTGATGAGATTGGTAAAGTTAAAAATACTCTTGCAGCTCAAGAATACGCTAATACCATAAATCAATTCATTGATAATAGGATAAATGAAGATCCTACAGCAAAAGGTCACTTGGATGAAATAGCTTCCGCAGAATATAGTAACGCGGGTCTTTTACAGGCGGCAAAAACTCTAGATGCCGAAAAAAGAGCTCAAATAGATGAAATGACAGGCTTAATAAAGAAAGTAGGATTTCTTGCGAGGATAACTGAAGAAATATCTCGAATCAGCAGATTAGGTGTTGGTCTGATAGATGTGTTTACAATTGATCTGGATGGTTTTAAAAATATTAATGACACTTATGGCCATGGTACAGGTGATAAGGCTATACAAAAGATAGCTGAAATTCTTAAAATATCTGTTAGACCTTATGATATAGTCAGTAGACTTGGAGGCGATGAATTCGGAATCCTTGTTATGAATGGCGAAGAAAAAAATGCAGAAACAATAGCTACGCGTATTAGGAATAAGCTCGAGGAATACAAAACTGAGTTAGAGGGTTTAGATTTATTATCTGCGAGTATCGGTGTGGCAACATATTCAGCAGTGAATCCTAATATATCAGCTGAAGATTTATTGGAAAGATCCGACACTGCAATGTATAGGGCAAAAGAGCAGAAAGGTACTCACATTGTACATTGGGAGGAAAATATAACAAAACCTCCAGATGTTACTTCACGAATCTAATTATGTCAGATTTTACACATCTCCATTGTCACACAGAATATTCACTCCTAGACGGGCTCAATAAAATACCCGAACTTATCGCCCGGGCAAAAAGTTTAGGCATGGATTCTCTAGCCATCACTGATCATGGGGCGATGTATGGTGTAGTTAAATTTTTCTTAGAAGCCAAAGAAGCAGGTATTAAACCTATCATTGGCGTCGAAGCTTATCAAGCGACTCGCAGTAGGTTTGATAAACAAGCCAGTCTCGACAAAGACCAACACCATCTATTATTACTTGCCAAAAATAATACCGGCTATAAAAATCTGATGAAACTGATCACTCATGCTCATCTCGAAGGCTTTTATTACAAACCCAGAATCGATCTAGAAATACTACGAGTTTATAGTGAAGGACTAATCGGTTTATCTGGTTGCATCAATGGCGAAGTGCCTCACCTCTTATTAGTCGATCAGTACGACGCCGCAGAAAGGAAAGCCAGGGAATTTCTAGAAATATTCGGTGTTGGAAATTATTTCCTGGAACTCCAAAAGCATCCCCACATCCCTGCTCAAGATAAAGTAAATGAGAGATTAATTGCCTTATCTAGAAAGCTAGGTATCCCTCTGGTTGCTACCAATGATGTTCATTATCTCGACTCCGAAGATGCCGAAGCCCAAGAGATATTACTTTGTATTGGAACCCAGCGAACAATACTCGAGAGCAACCGACCACTCTCTATGATAGGCTCGCCTGATTTTTATCTCCGTTCTATCGAAGAGATGAAGGGACTATTTATCCAGCACCCAGAAGCCATCGAGCAAACCAAAAAGATTGTCGATATGTGTAATGTAGATATAGAACTGGGCAAATGGATTTTGCCTAATTTTCCAGTAGGCGAGGGTGAAACTGCCGATAGTTTTCTGAGGAGAAAAGCTTATGATGGCGCCGAAGAAAGATTTAAAAAACTAACCGAAGAGATGAAAAATCGGCTTGACTACGAACTATCTATCATCACCCAAAAAGGATACTCTACCTATTTCCTGATCGTGGCTGATTTCGTCAATTGGGCCAAAGAAAAAGGTATTGCTGTCGGTCCGGGCCGAGGATCAGCTGCCGGCAGTCTAGTTGCTTATAGTCTCAAAATTACCGATCTAGATCCTATATTTCACGCTCTTCCCTTTGAAAGATTTATGAACCCCAATAGACCATCACCTCCGGATATCGACTTGGATTTTGCCGATGACAGGCGTGACGAAGTAATAGCCTATGTAACTGACAAATATGGCAAAGATAGGGTAGCTCAGATAATCACCTTTGGTACTATGGAGGCCAAACAAGCAGTCAGAGATGTGGGTCGAGCTCTTGGCATGCCCTACGCCCAACCAGATAGGATAGCCAAATTGATCCCGTTGGGTGCCCAAGGGTTTCCTATGACTATAGATAAAGCCATCCAAACCACTCCCGAACTCGCTTTTGCCTATCAAAACGAACCAGAGACCAAAAGACTCCTAGACCTAGCTAGAAAAGTTGAAGGAGTTTCACGGCATGCCTCAGTACACGCAGCAGGAATAGTCATTTCTGACGAACCACTTACTTCCTACACACCACTTCAAAAAGAAACCAAGGGAGAAAGAGTGATCACGCAGTATGATATGTATTGTTTGGATCTGAACGCTGCCTCAGAAGGTAGAGCAGTCGGACTACTCAAGATGGATCTTCTCGGACTACGCAATTTATCTATATTGGAAAATTCCATCAAATTTGTGAAATTAAATAGAGAAATAGATGTTGATCTACATTCCATACTGCTTGATGATAAGGAAGTTTATGAACTTATCACCTCTGGAGAAACTACCGGTATATTTCAACTCGAATCAGCCGGTATGCGCAGGCTTGCCAGAGATCTGAAACCTACCAAATTTACCGATATATCCGCTATGGTTGCCCTTTTTCGGCCGGGTCCTATGGAATGGATACCATCATTTATAGAAGCCAAACAAAATCCCAAAAAGATCAAATATCCTCACCCTGACTTGAAAGAAATATTGGCAGAGACTTATGGCATAGCCGTCTATCAAGAACAATGTATGCAGATAGCTCATAAATTGGCCGGATATACTATGGTTGCCGCTGATAAGCTCCGGATGGCCATAGGCAAGAAAAAGCCAGAAGTTATGAAGAAAGAAAAAGAGAAATTTATATCCGGTTGCATCAAACAAGGCCATAGTAAAGAAGTAGCCGAAAATGTCTTCTCACTGATAGAGAAATTTGTCGGTTATGGCTTCAACAAAGCTCACAGCGCCTCATACGGCATGATTGCTTATCAAACCGCTTATATGAAAGCCAAATATCCCGTCGAGTTTATGACCGCAGTTTTAGCCGCAGAATCGCACGCCTCAGGGCCTAGCCGCGATGAAAAGATTGCCCAAGCAGTCTTAGAGTGTAAAAGAAATAAAATCCCTCTTCTTCCTCCAGATATCAATACATCTGAAACAGAATTTACTATCGAAAAAGGCGCCATCAGATTTGGTCTATCCGCCATCAAAAATGTTGGCACGGCAGCTATAGATAGCATTTTAGGAGCTCGAAGAAACGAAGGTTCTTTCAAATCTCTATCTGATTTTCTCAATAGAACCGATCCTCAAAAAGTCAACAGGAAGACACTAGAAAGTCTCATAAAAGCCGGAGCCATGGATCAATTTGGCAATAGGGCACCTCAACTCTCAATACTTCCCAATCTTCTCGAACAGGCACACAAAAGGAGGGGAAACAAAAATAGTGGCCAAGTGAGTCTTTTTGCAGAAGATGACCAGCTACCAATATCAGATAATCTTCCCGATATGGATGAATTCTCCAAAGAAGAACTCTTAATTTTTGAAAAACAACTTCTCGGTTTTTATTTGACTAACCACCCCCTCATGTCACGCTTGGATATTCTGGCAAAAAAAGTAAGCCACAGAATCTCAGAACTGACTCCTTCAAGGAACCCTGTGGTCATAGGTGGCATGATCACCCAAATAAAAAAAATTATCACCAAATCGGGAGGCAATGAGATGGCATTTGTCAAAGTCGATGATTTTACAGGCAGCATAGAACTAGTGGTCTTTCCCAGCGTTTATGAAAAGACAAAACCGCTTTGGATATCGGATAAAGTAATTTTACTCAAAGGCAAAGTAAGCCAAAAAGAAGAACGTCTAAGTATCATAGTCGATGATGCCAAAGTTCTTGACTTAGAAACATCATCATCATAAAATAGGCATGCGTGCGAAAAAAAAATTGTACCAATCTCTATCTATAGCCTCACAGTTAGGTTTTTCGATCGCAATACCATTGGTGGGAGGAGCTCTTTTGGGAAGCTTTTTAGACAGCAAGTTTGATACAGCCCCAAAACTGACCCTCTCGCTTATATTTTTTGGATTATTTATAAGTGGGTATAATATGTACAAAATAATGAAAGAAGTAAAGTAAAATGCTCCATATTTCGATTGCTCCCGAAAAAATATTTACATTACTAGAAACTATCCCTGTAACCAATTCTTTACTTACTACTTGGATAGTCATGATCGTTCTCTTGGTTTTTTCTTATGTGTCTACTCGGAGAATCTCACTTATACCCGGGTCTTTGCAATCGATTACCGAGATGTTGATCGAAGGTTTGTACAATCTCTATACCACCGTCATCGGTGAGAAGATCAAAACTTATTTTCCACTTCTCGCTACACTTTTTTTGTTTATTATTACTTTAAATTGGGCTGGACTACTACCAGGAGTTGGTACTATCGGTTTTCATCATCAGGAGCAAGGAGAAGAGACACTTACTCCTCTATTTCGTTCTGGAAGCGCAGATCTCAATATGACATTAGCCTTAGCGTTAATTGCTTTCTTGGTAATCCAATATACTGGTATACGTAACTTAGGAGCTTCTTATCTGAAAAAGTTTATCAATTTTAGCAATCCTATAAATTTTTTCGTGGGCATACTAGAACTCATATCAGAGTTTTCTAAAATTATCTCTTTTGCCTTTCGTCTTTTTGGTAATATATTTGCCGGCGAAGTACTCCTGACAGTGATTGCTTTTTTGATGCCTCTACTTGTACCATTGCCCTTTTTAGGATTGGAACTTTTTGTGGGATTTATACAGGCATTAGTTTTTTCGATGTTAACAGCTGCTTTTATTTCATTGGCACTGGCTAAAGAACATTAGGAATTATAATAGTTATAAACATTATAAATATTATATAGGAGGAATTATGGAAGAAGGTTTAAAATCAATCGGTACAGCCTTGGCTATCGGAGCTGGTGCTATCGGACCAGGCATTGGTATCGGTCTTATTGGGATGGGAGCGCTGCAAGCAATCGGCAGAAATCCAGAAACGGAAAGCAAAATACGTACCAATATGATTTTGGCTATAGCTTTTGCTGAGGCTGTTGCTATTTATGCTCTGGTTATTGCTCTCATTATTAAGTTTGTTTAAATGAATGCGGGAAATGTGCCCGCTTCGATCACATTATAAGTATGGATAAACTCGGTATTGAACCAATGCAATTATTATTACAAGCATTTAATTTTGTAGTCTTGGTAGTTCTTTTGTCCAAATTTCTCTATAAACCCATACTCAAAGTCCTAGAGGAAAGAAAGAAAAAAATCGCCGAAGGACTAGCATTTACCGAAAGAGCCAAACTTGAAGAAGAAAAAGCAGAGAAAAAACGCCAAGATATCATCGACAAAGCCAAGGAAGAAGCCAAAAAGATAGTAGACGAAGGGAAAGTTGCAGGTAAAAAAATAGAAGCCGAAATCACCCAAAAAGCTCACAAACAATCCCTTGAAATATTGGAAAAAGGAAAAAGAGATATAGAGTTAGAAAGGCAAGATATGGAAAAAAGGCTTAAAAATAAAACAGTAGAAATAGCCGAAGCAATGGTGACACACTTACTCAGGGATGTCCTCACAGAAAAAAATCAAATAAAGATTATTTAAAAAAAATTAATAGAAGTATCAAAAAAAGTAGATTAAAATGGCAGAAATTTCCCCAAAACCCAAAATTATTGTCCAAGTTCTAAAAGATTATCTTAAAGATAAAAGAGAGGAAAACTTACTTCCCGAAGTCATAAATCTATTAGAAAACCAAATAAATAAATCTCGTAAGGCTGATCGGATTGTAGTCCAAAGCATAGTGCCTCTGGGCAATACTCACTTAACTAAAATTAAAAAAGTTGTCAACAGCGCATTGGGTCTAGATCTACCAGTTACTAACCAAATAGAAAAATCACTCTTGGGTGGTCTGACGGTTAGAGTAGGTGATTGGTTTCTCGATGCCAGTCTCCGAAGAGATTTAGACAACTTGAAAATTGTACTGCTTACCTAAACTATGAAGCCAAATTCTGATCCCTCAAAAATAGCCGAAGAAATACTAAAAAGACTCAAAAGTTATACTCCATCGGTCTCCAGCGGGTTTCAGGGTACTGTAGAAAAAATAGGCGATGGAGTAGCTCGTGTTTCCGGTTTAGCCAGTTTAGCCTATTCTGAAATGGTAGAATTTCCCCATGCTATTTTAGGAGTAGCTATCAATCTCGAAGAAAATGAAGTGGGAGTTATCATTTTGGGCGATTATTTAAAGATAAAAGAGGGCGACAAAGTCCGAGGTACCAATCGCTTACTGTCAATAGGTGTAAGTGATAAACTAGTAGGAAGAGTTTTAGATCCCCTGGGTAAACCCCTCGATGGCAAACCGCCAGTCCCAGCTCAAAAATTTTATCCAATAGAAAAAATCGCTCCCGGTGTCACCAAAAGACAACCCGTCAATAGTCCTCTTCAGACCGGTCTCAAGGCTATCGATACCATGATTCCTATCGGTAGGGGTCAAAGAGAATTACTTATCGGCGATAGAGGTACAGGAAAAACTGCTGTGGCTATAGATACCATCATCAATCAAAAAGGTAAAGATGTCATCTGTATCTATGTAGCTATCGGCCAAAAAGCCTCACGAGTAGCCCAAGTCATCGATGTTCTTAGTAAAAACGGCGCACTAGATCATACCATCATCATTGCTGCCAATGCCGCCGACCCAGCATCACTCCAATTTATTGCTCCTTATTCCGGCAGCGCAATCGGTGAATATTTTATGGACCAAGGAAAAGATGTGTTAGTCGTTTTTGATGATCTTTCCAAACATGCTTGGGCTTACAGACAAATATCACTTATACTCCGGCGTCCCTCTGGTCGTGAAGCCTACCCCGGTGACGTTTTTTATCTCCATAGTCGACTACTAGAAAGAGCTTGCAGGTTAAACGATAAAAACGGCGGCGGGTCAATAACAGCCCTTCCTATCATTGAAACTCAAGCAGGAGATATGTCTGCTTATATTCCCACCAATGTAATTTCTATAACCGATGGACAGATTTATTTTGAACCCGACCTCTTTTATGCCGGTATTAGACCCGCTATCAATGTCGGTTTATCTGTTTCTCGTGTCGGTGGAGCGGCCCAAATAAAAGGCATGAAACAAGTAGCAGGTAAATTGAGACTTGATCTGGCTCAATATAGAGAATTAGCCGCTTTTGCCCAATTTGCTACTGACCTAGATCCCACTACCAAACAACAGATCGAAAGAGGCGCTCGCATGGTCGAACTCCTCAAACAAAAACAATACGAACCACTGGACGTAGAAAAACAGATCGTCCTAGTTTTTACGGGGAGCTTCGGCTTTCTAGATGATATCCCAGTAAATAAAATTTCCCAATTCGAAAGTCAATTTTTAGATTATATAGATTCGATGGACAAAAAAGTCTTGCACGAAATCAAAAAAGAAGGAAAACTGACAGATGAAAATATAGAGAAATTAAAAAAGATAATAATAG
>JACQJU010000078.1 GCA_016204905.1 Candidatus Gottesmanbacteria bacterium
ACTTTTTATAATATATGAAACTTACGATACTTAAAGAAAATCTAAATAGAGCGCTTCTGACTGTGAATAGAGTTATACCGATAAAACCCCAATTACCAATACTGAGTAATGTACTGATTAAAACCGCGGGTAGCGAAGTCAAAGTAGCAGGGACTAATTTGGAGACTGGTATACAGATTGCGGTAGGAGCGAAGATAGAAAAAGAGGGGGAAATAACGGTGCCAGGAAGATTGTTGACAGAATTTGTATCTTCTCTTCCTTCGGAAAAAATAGACCTGGAGTTAGATAAAGAAATCTTGAAGATAAAAACCAATACTATAAGCGCTAATTTTAATACCATTTCGGCAAAGGAATTTCCTCAGTTGGCGACTGTTTCTAATAAAGCAGACATACAATTTAGTCTGGAAGGGTTAGAAAAAGCAATAGCAAGGACGGCTTTTGCGGCATCGATAGACGAGGGAAGACCAGTATTGACGGGTATAAAAATCAAAATGCAAAAGATCGGTTTACAATTTTTGGCAACCGACGGATATAGGTTATCTATAGTCAATAATGAGATGAAAAACCTAAGTGAAGAGAAGGAATTTATTTTCTCGGCAAAAACTTTGGTTGAGGTAATAAGAATAGCTCGGGAAGAGAAATCAGAAATGATAGGACTGTCGTTAATAGATGATAAGAATCAGGCTATTTTTACGACAGAGGCAACAGAAATTGTAACAAGACTGATAGATGGAGAATTTCCTAATATAGAAAAAATTGTACCGGCATCTTTCAAAACACGGGTAGTTTTGGATAAGGAGGCTTTTTTGCAAAGTGTCAAAATAGCTTCTTTGTTTGCCCGGGGAGCATCCAACATAATAAAGTTAAAACTGGAGAAAAAAGGTGTGACTCTCATGGCAAATGCACCCCAAGTAGGAGAAAACCAGGATTTTATAGAGGCGAAAGTAGAAGGAGAAGAGATGGAGATAGCTTTCAATTATAGGTTTTTACTCGATCTACTCAATAATTTCTCAGAAAAAGAGGTAGCTCTGGAATCGTCGGGATCGCTAAATCCTGGGGTATTTAAACCAGTATCCGGAAATGGGTCATTTCTGCATATCATTATGCCCGTGAGACTACAGGGTTAGTTTAGGGAATGGGAAGGATTGGGTTGAGGCGCTTTATAATTTCGATACTGTCACAGCCGATAATTGGAACTGAGCAGGCAAGGTTGGTAAAATGGATTATTGTTAGTACTATTGCAAATACCAGAAGACCCAGAATACAAATAACTGCAAAAAATGCCACTTTGGTAGCCCATTTTAATTCCTTTTTAGCATCAATACCAAAGAGTTTACCGATACGATTGGCGATATCTCCTAAGAAACTTGCAGCTGTTAATAATCCACCGGTTAAGAGTCCGCCTAAACCTTTGACCAATGCAGAGCTAAGTACTTTTCCACCTAGGCCTTTTAAGAAATTTCCAGCTCCACCCTTAAAGATGTTTCCAATTTTAGGGAAAAAGCCAGGTAGATTTAATTTGGGAAATCTAAAGCCGCCAACCTTGGTGGGAAGACTAGAAGGAAGACTAGGAACTGGCGAGATGGCAGGGGTAGGTTTGAATTTGCGGAACAACCAGTCATTGGGACTCAGAAAAGGTTCGATGGGTTTGCCTTCTTTTATACCACTATGAAAACCAGAAATTCGTTTTCTAAATTGTTGTTGGTGATCGGGGGGAAGGGCGGCGATTTTTCTCTGGGCTTTGGGATCTGTAAGGGTTTTTTGGATACGGGTGTGGGCCAGTTGGGCTTGTTGGAGTCTTTGGAGTTCAGCTTTTTCTGCTTTGGTTAAGGGAATGTTGCTTTCTTGTTTGGCGGTTAATTTGGCTTTCCTTTCCAGTATGGTTTTTTTGCTTTCTTCTAGATCCAGCCTAACCAGTTCTTCGAAGTCCGCTGCTGTTTTGGGCGCAGATTGAGGAATTTGTCCTTGTAAGCTAGCGGTTTGCTCATTTTTTTCTCTAATAGCAGAGATTGTTTTGGGAAGAGACTTTTCTATAATCTCTTTTTGTTTTTTGGAAAGTTTTATCCCATTTGCTTCTAATTCGGCAAAAAATGCTTGAGGATTGACCGGTTGGCCCCTTGAGGCGGTTTGGAGTAGTTCTTGGAATTTTGCAATTTTTTTCGGGGGGGCATTTTTTAGAATCTCTTTTTGTTTACCGGTAAGATCATAAGTGACGTGATGTTCTATGATGCTTGTTCTTACAAATGCTTCTCTATCTTTGGCAAGATTAGCGATGTCATTTTCCAGTCCTCTACTAGATTGGCCAGCACTATTTCTAATAACCTTTTCTGTCTTTTCATCTAGGGTAATTTTTTTTCTTCGGGCAATTTCCTGGGTGGCTTGAAGAATAGAATCATCCAGAGAAATGTTGGGGTCTTTGGCTATAATTCTTGCTCTTTTTATGGCTTCTTTGGCTTCTTCCTGGGTAAAATTGCTGCTAGAAAAGGCGATATTTCTAATGTGATCTTGTTCAATTGTTTGCCAAACATCATTGTGAAGCTTTTCGGTTTTTTGTTGTAAGCTTGCATTTTTCCCGACTTTTTCATGGGCTTCAACGGCAGCGTTGGCAGCGAGAGCAAGTTGGTCGACGTCCAAGTGTAAACCTATGGCTCCTTTTTGGCTCCAATTTTTGCTGTCGAGATTTTTCTTTATACCTTGGGCTGTTTTTTCATCAAATAGGACTTCTGAGAGATTGGCGTCGGCGGTATGGAGCGCTTCAAGGTCCTTGTCTGAAACTCCAAAGGCATTTTGTATGAAGTGAGCGGCGCTGAATGCATGACCGATTTTTTCGGATTGTTCGGCTTGTTGTTGTTCCGCTTCCTCTTTGGAGACTAAACTAGGATCGTAATAGGTACTGGCAGAATTGGCCATATAGAGTGATTATACTACTAAGATGGAGTGACGGGAGGATTAGAGGGATTAGATGAATTAGATGGAGTAGATGGAGTGGGTGGAGGCGGTGCGGGTGCCGGCATGGGCATTGGTTTGTTTTCGTTGGAAAGGTGAGATATGGCTTCCTGCTCGTGGATAATTTCTTGGGGTTTGGAAGTAACTAGTGGATATTCTTCGGGTGAGGCGATGATTCTGATAGCCACATGAGAGGATCCGGCGAAGAAAAGCCCCTCCCCTACTTCTGTCGATAACAAGAGATGTTTTTCTCCGCCGGAAAGATAGAATATTTGGGCGAGTTTATCAATAGCGGCTGTGGATTGTTTCAGGAGTATTTGGATAGAGGAATTGGTGATGATGGCTTTGCCGTGGTCGGTATCCAAGAAATCTTCGACGTCTTGGGTGATTGTTGTTAGTCCTAAATAATATTTTCTGGCTCTTTTGGCGATGCCATAGATAAAATTGGCGGAATCGGGGGTTTTCATGAGATACCAAGCCTCATCGATGATAAGGAGACGCTTTTTGGTGGTTTTTTTGATCTTCGTCCAGATAAAATCTAGGATAATAAACATGGCGATGGGTCGGAGTTCTGCTTCTAGTTCTTTGATGTTGAAAACGGTAAGAGGATTTTTGATATCAAAATTGGATTTTTGATTAAAAATACCGGCTAGAGAACCTTTGACAAATTTTTCCAAGCGTTCGGCTAATCTTTTGGCGTCGGGTTCTTCCATGCCAAGTAAGGCTTTGTAGAGGTCCTCCATGAGGGGTGGTTCATTTTTTTGGGTAGAGGGATCGGGGGTGATACCTTTTTGTCTATAAGTAAGGACTAGCGCTCTATCAAGAAGGGCATCTTCGGGGGGGCTAAGTTGACCCATAACTACGCGCATCAGGGCATGAAGGGATAAGATTTTCAGGCCCAATTCATTTTCTCCTTCTTCGATAATGCCCGATAGGTCAAAAGGATTCATTTTGATGGGAGTGTTAAAAGTAAAGTCGACTTCTTCGCCACTGACTGCTTTGCAGAGGGTGCTATATTCGCCTTCGGGATCGATGACAAAGACTTCTGCGCCAAACATAAGAGAACGCAGGGTTTCGAGTTTGACGAGAAATGAATTGTGAATAAACATTCCTCCGAAGCCCGCTAAAAACACTTCATTATTGACCGTTAAGTCATAAACATAAGCCTCTCTGTTTTTGATTTTCTCAATTGTAACAATCGGATCCCAAAAAAGGTCCGCATGTGCAATTTTTTTAAGTTGGTCAAGCTTAATAATTGCATTTCTAATTTGCCGAAATTTAGTATGTGGGGTATTGGCAAATTGTTCTGTTGTCATAATTGTTGGTAAAGAGATGGTTTCTCCGTTTATGGTTTTATATGTTTGTAGCACAGCAGCAATAACGGGTTTAAAAGGAGGGGATTTGGCAGTTATTTCTTGATTATATACATCCATAATATATTGAATTCTTTTTTCTATGAGATCTATTATCTTTTTGAGTAAGACTGGTGAAGGAGAAAACTCATTATTTTTGAGACTAATGAGTATTTGAGGAGCTTTGGCTTTATAATCCCGATAGATTATTTCATATATTTCTTTGAAAATATTAGTTAATTGGGGAATAACATCTACATTCGTGTTGCTCTGTTTGTCTAGCAATAGCTGAAGTTTTTTTTGTTTCCACCTGCTCATAAAACCAATTTGTTCTTTAAATATACGTAAATAACTTTGTCCAGAGATAGTTAGTTCCCAATAGAAATCTCCTCTGTGTTTTGAGTTGGTTGCTCTTTTAAACGTTTTACGTACTCGTGCTATTATTCCAAACCGGTAAAGTAGATAACAGATGTCAGAAATTAGATTTTTTGAGACAGAAATAGCTCCGATGCTATGCTCATTAACATAGCCGTCTCCCTCAAAATATGCCTTTAGGAAATCCGCCACTCTCTGGTTGGAAAGATTAAAGAAGATTGGCGGTACGCGTTTGGTTTTAGCTCCTTTTGTGCACCCAAGGAATTCCAGAAGATGTTTAGCGTATTTGGGCCTGATATAGATTCCTACACGTTTTCCTTTATTATGATTGTAACTTGTCAAGAGCCCTATTTTTTTTGCGGCTCTTTTCACATCGAAGAGAAGCCATCCATTTTTACCACTAATAGCAACACTAGAATGTGTATATGATCCTTCGCTGATAAAATATCCTAGCAGCCGGCATAAAGGAGAAGATATGGTTAATTTTGTTTTTTTCCGGAATTTTTCTTTAGTTTTGACTATTACTTTTTTGAGAACACTAATATCTATAAAACTTACGGGAGAAAGCGGTTGGGGGACAGTTCTTGGTAAGGGGACAACATCTCCAACTTTTATATCTTTTGTCTTGATGGATTTGATCTCTCCTTGACGCAGTAGTACTGTACAGTGGTCTTTTGTAATTGTGATTTCCCTACCGCTTTTAGTGACAATTCTATAAAGTAGATCTCTTTTAGATATTTTTTTTCTCGCCGCTATAGTTACATTGGCCCATTCTCCCTTATGTTGGTGATTAAAAGTAAATACTTGAATATTAGGGTTAACAACACCCTCGATATTTTTTTCAAGCACTGTAAATGTATGTTTTTTTGAAAGATTGTTGATCAGTTTTCCAACCTCAACAAGCTCTGTGATCCCCTCCCGTTTTATCAAGACATTAGTATTATAGGATATTGACTTACCGCCGCCACTTTTTCCAAATACAACTGTGTTGGCGTTTTCTAAACTGAAGCGGTCGAATATAACTAAACTGCCGTCGTGTTCGTTGATGCCATAAAGGATACCCTTGTTAGCAGTAAGAGAGGCGGTGGTGAAAGGAAAAGTAGTAGCCAGAGAGGTGGTGTCCATATTGCGGGTGACATCGAGAGGATCGATGCCCAGAGGAATAGAAGATTTAAAGCCGTCTTCCATCTGGAGAGTGGCGTGTTTAGAAACGATAAGAAGCGATCCGAGAGTGGATTCGACTTCTTTGGCTATTTGGTTGAGTTCGTCTAATGATTCTGCTGGGATGGTGATATAGAGGCCAAATTGGTAGAAACGCTCGGCTCCCTTGGCAAGTTGGGCTTGGAGAGATAGGGCGTCATCGAGGGCTACTTGGACGCCGGGATCGATAACCTTGCCACGTTTTATGTCTGTTTGGATGGTAGCTTCCATTTCGGCAATTTTTCTTTTTAGATCTTCTAATATAACTTTGCTTTCTGCAGGATAGGTAATCATGGAGATGATAAGAGAATGGTCATAGGAAATGAGTGGATAGAGCCAATTGGCTGAGACGAACCGGGGATAACCAGCGACAAAAAGTGTTTTATAATAATTTGTCCCAATTTTGAGGAAATCAAAATCTACCTCTATAAGTCCTGGGGCGATGATATCTTTGATAGAAAGGGAGCCGTGAGCAAGTTTGCGGGCGCTTTTTTTCAGATCATCGCTGGGGTGTGGGGAGGGGCCGGGCGTTTTGGGCCCGGAGGGGGTGATGGTTTTAGTTTTGCTGATAAAAGGAATGTTCATAGTTCGATTATACTCACTGTGAGATACTGCCTAGTCCTTCAACTAAAGGTTTGATATAGCCTTTGATATCGCCTAATTGAGCTTTGCCTGCCTCTGGGTTGAAGATGCTATAGAAAAGCTCGACTAGTTCCTGCGTATTTAGTTGTTTACCTCTTAGACCGATACGGGCTAGTTGTCTCTGGACGTGATCCTTTTTGGGTAAAAGTGAGGCTCGGGCGCGAGAGAGGATGTAGTCTTTGGAGTAACTAGTTTTGCTTTTTTTACCAGTGGTGAGGGCGCTTTTGGCACCGAGTTCCAAAGGAGAAAAGGGAACAACGAGATAGAATCTTTTTTCGAGTACCTTATTTTCTTTGACTATGGAGGTGATAAACTGGCGATATTTTTCGAGTTGACTTTTGACCAAAGTACTAGTTTGGCGATTTTCTTCGTTAGTAATTTCGTTGAGATAGGAAGAAATGTCCATCCTTTTGGATATAATGACGATTTGTAAAGGGAAAGAGAGAGAGTTTAAAAAAGCGGCGTAGGAATAAATAAGGGCTTCTTGTTCCTCTTCTGATAAAAGGCCAAAATTTACGGCTGAGGCCTCAATGATGATAGCAGCCCCGCCATTTTTTAGGATGACGGTATCTTCGTCTATATCCTCAATTTCTAAAAATTCCTGTGTTGTTGCCCTGATGGGGCCGGTTGAATGAGCCATATTACATAGAACTTGGGCTAAAAAGCTCCTTGGTGAGTTTAGCGCGCATTATTTCTCTTTGACCTTTGGCGATGACTTCTATGGGCATAAAAATTTTGCCGGCTAAAGTAATTTTTATTTGGTCAAATATGAAACGGTTCTGGGGATCCTCTATTTCGATGATATAGTCACCGTTGGCTAGCGGAGTGGCAGAGGCAAATTGGCCGAGTTTATTGGTTTTTAGTGCTCTTACCGGCATGCCGGTAAGATCTTTGACGGAGATGATAATGCCGGGCAGTAGCATATTTAAGTTATCTCGGACTACGCCCAAAATGATGTTGCCAACGGTGGGAACGCTCGGCATGCCGGCGACATCTTTGACTTGGGAGGAGGCAATAGTTTTGGGTGAGATAGCTTCCTGGATAGGTTTGGGCGGAGCTGATTCTTGGATAATGGGCCGTGGGGGAAGGGGTTTTATTTCGTCTGTTTTGATCTTTTCTGACCTAAGAGCGGCGAGTTCGGCGACAAGTTTTTCCTTTTCTTCTATAATATCCTGGAGTTTCTTCTCTAGTAAAGAGAGGTTGTTGTCAGTTTTGGGTGGAGGTGGTGGAATAGTGGGTTTTGGGGGAGGTGGTTTTTGACTGACGGAGGGTGGTTTTGGGGCAGCAATAATTGGCGATGGTGGAGCTATATGGACTTGGGATGGTTGATTGGTAAAAAGAGAGAGTGTTTTATCGATATAGGCTTTTTCTTTCTTGTTGATAGTTTTATCTAGAGGTAGAGGAAGTGATGAGAGATAAGCGTTTAGTTTTTGGTTGGCGACTTGATGATTGGTAGTGGTTTGGGGGTTTTTTACAGATACCGTTTGACTGATATGTTGAGTGAGGATGGCCAGAGGTGGATTGGCTTTTTTCCAGAGGTACTGGGTAGGAGAATAAACACTTTTGATAAAAGCTATAAGCCATCTATCTAGAGATCTTTCCTGGATAGGAACAAAAGCAAAGGCAAAACCGGCTAGAGCAGATAGTCCAGCAAGAGGCAAGGTGAATATAGAGGGAAAAGGAGATTTAAAAAGAAGATAAGCGACGATGATGCCTCCGGCGAGATAGCCGAACTGTTTAAGGGTCATGTCCCCGACTAAATGAAACTGAAAACCTGATATGTTTCTGGGGATTGGATGTTGTTCCATAATTTTAATATCTTGCCCTATAAGCTTAGAATGTGAAAAATATATAAGCAACTGGTTCAAAATCTATCAAATAACAACTTTAAGAGATACATTTGCGTGAAAAATGGTCGATTTTGCCTTGACAGGGCTGTTATTTTATGAAATACTTTGAATAATGCCCGGAAGCCTACTAAATTTATCAAGATACTTTAAAAAGCAGCCTGGTAACAGCACTTCCGCTGGTGATCGCGGGGTTGTTTCCGATGAGCGAATAGTTACACAGACGACACAAAGCCAAACGCCGGTAGTAGCAAATGTTTCTTACTCGGGAATAGGTAATCCTCCACAACCTACAGCGCAAAATGTTCAAACTACGAAGACTACATCAATGCCTGCACCATTCCCAACCGGAGGGAAAATGGATATGGGAAAAAGGGTGGGTATGGATGTAATGACAAGATTGACACAGAGAGCAAATCAAACGCTGATGGCGTCTGTTTCCAAAGCGAAAGAATTGTCAGCGCCAATGGTGGATACTGAACATGTATTGTGGGGACTGTTGCAAGATAGTGCTATATATCAATTAATATCAGAGTTGAAAGCCACACCAACAGAAATTTTGGCGGAGTTGGAGAAAAATTTTAAAAAAGGTTCGCCAGCACCGATTGGATCGGGGATCTCAGCACAGCCACAATTTTCTCCGAGAGTCAAAAGAGTATTGGAATTATCCCTTTCTAGCGCTCGATCTTTGGGGTATGAGTTTATTTCTCCGGAACATATACTCTTGGCTTTGTCTCATGAGGGAGAAGGATTGGCAGCACAGACGCTCAAGAAATTTAATATTACCGTTGAGGTACTCAATCAGGAAGTAACTGGTAAAAAAGAAGCTAGCGATAAAGAGGAAGAGCAAAAAAAATCGAGTTCGCTAGAGCAGTATGCTGAAGATTTGACGGCAAAAGCCAAACAAGGTCTACTTGATCCGGTGGTAGGTAGGGCTTGGGAAATAGAAAGGATGGTACATATACTATCTCGCAGAACAAAGAATAACCCGGTACTCATCGGGGATGCGGGTGTCGGAAAGACGGCTATAGTGGAGGGGTTGGCTCAAAAAATAGCCAGGGGGGACGTGCCCGAGACGCTACTTCATAAAAGAATATTATCCCTTGATCTTATGTCTTTAATAGCTGGGGCGAAACATAGAGGAGAATTTGAGGAGAGGTTAAAAAATCTGCTCAAAGAAGTAAAAGCATCGAGTGGAGGGATAATTTTGTTTATAGATGAGATCCATAATATGGTGGGAGCAGGTTCAGGGGCGGAAGGGACGATGGATGCTTCGAATATACTCAAACCATCACTAGCCAGAGGAGAGTTGCAATCAATTGGAACAACGACGATAACGGAATATAGAAAATATATGGAAAAAGATCCGGCGCTTGAGCGAAGATTTCAACCTATTTTGGTAAATGAGCCGACTGCTGAGGTAGCCATAGAGATGCTTAGGGCTCTAAGAGATAAGTATGAAGCGTTTCATCGGGTAAAAATAACGGATGCCTCAATTGATGCAGCGGTGAGGTTATCTCAGAGATATATTTCTGATAGATTTTTGCCGGATAAGGCTGTAGATCTGATAGATGAGGCAGCGGCATCGGTACGACTGCCGGCAATATCATTGCCTGAGGAGATAAAAACACTCGAAGACAAGAAAATGAGGTTGGATAATGAAAAGAAGGAAGCAGAGAAATTGGGCGAGACTGCAAAAAAGGAAATGGTTGATCAAGAGATGCTCGAAATTACAGACAAATTGGCACAATTGACTAAAGATTATCAGGCGAAAAAATCAACAACAACCAATGAGGTAAATGAGGAGATAATTGCCGAGGTTGTATCCAGGTGGACAAATATACCTATTTCCCGTTTGACGGCCAAAGAATCGGAAAAGTTACTTGATCTAGAGGGATTGATACATAAGCGATTGATAGATCAAGAGGAGGCCGTCTCGGCGATAGCTGAGGCGGTAAGAAGAGGAAGGGCGGGATTAAAGTCGACCAAAAGACCGATTGGTTCTTTTGTATTTATGGGACCGACTGGGGTGGGTAAAACTGAGTTGGCTAAAGTACTGGCGGAGATACTATTTGGTAGTGAGGAGATGATAGTCAGACTAGATATGACTGAGTATATGGAAAAGCATGAAGTGGCAAAATTGATAGGCGCCCCACCTGGTTATGTAGGTTATGATGAGGGTGGACAATTGACTGAGGCGGTAAGACGAAGACCCTACTCTGTAATACTACTCGATGAAATAGAAAAGGCTCATCCGGATGTTTTTAATATTCTTATTCAACTTCTGGATGATGGTAGATTGACTGACAATAAAGGTCATACGATATCTTTCAAAAATACGATAGTTATTTGTACGTCCAACATAGGAACGGGTCTGATACAAAGTAATATGCTGGGTATGGATAAAGATGATGGGGATGATGATGTGGGGACGTTTAAGACTTATATTGTCTCGCCAACAGGAAGAGAAATAATGACATTGGTAGATCGATATTGGGAAAAAGATAAAGATAGTACTGAGTGGAAAACGGGTCTAATCTCGGAATATTTTGCTGGATCGGTAGTAAAAGAGGGTGAGAATGAGTTTCCCTATAGTGATATCAATACTCATCTTATAGGACCGGATGGGTCGGAGATGATAAGTTTTCTCGATAGAGTTTGGTTTCGGACCTCTACCACTGCGAAAGAATGGATAGTAAAATCGTTGATTGATCTTTTTTCGGAACAAGTAGTAGTTAATGCTCTTCCTGACCATCCAGATGAACAATTGCCGACGGCAAAACTAGATACGCATGCCGTCTCGCCACAAGGAGTAGAAGTAATCGCGTATAATGATCGTTTTTGGAAGAAAGAAAATCCACAGACAAAAGATTGGCTGACGGGGAAACTAGAGGAGTATTTTAGTCGATCGGTTATCAGTAATCAGTTGTTAGTTGTCAGTGATCAGAAAGATAAACAATCAACTACTCAGGGGAATTTGATGAAAGTGAGGGAAGATGAGCAGAGCTTAGGTTTTCCGATTAAAAAGTGGGATGTGCATATTTTTACACCCGTGGGAGAGGAAATTATTGTTTCAGAGGGTAAATATTATAGAAAAACGGATCCTAGTAAAGATGAATGGACTAGTGGTTTAGTAGATGAGTTATTTGCTCTCAAAAAAGCGCCTAGTGACTATCCCCTACCCTTGGGTGAGGCTGCTGGCAATACAAAGCAAAAGGTTGCAAGGGACGCGGCTTTTAAGACGCTTTCGGATAAACTGATTGAGGAACTCAAAAAATTCTTCCGACCAGAACTTCTCAATAGATTTGATGAGGTGGTCGTTTTCCGGCCACTATCGCGAAAACATATGAAGGAGATAGTATCTTTGCAGATGAAGATGCTATCGAAGCTACTTTCTGATCAGGGCGTGTATATAACTACAACGGAGGTGGCAGAAAAACAACTAGCCAGAGAAGGATATGATCCGGTCTATGGAGCTAGACCTTTACGTCGAACGATACAGAGATTGATAGAAAATCCAATCTCATCACTACTCATAAAAGGAGAGTTAACGACTGGGGATAGTGTGTCGGTAGATTATGATGGGGAGGAATTTCGTTTTGATGTAAAAAAAGCTGTCAAAAAAGACAATGCAACAATGGAAAACCTGCCTGCCGGCGAGGCAGGTGCAACAATGCAAGAAAATACAGAGGGTAAGAAGGAAGAAATAAATGGGACTAATCAAAATGAGGTGAAAACAAACGCTACGGTGATGACAGCACCTATGGAGCCTCCTCCTGCCCCAGCTACCAATGGAAAGACTTTGGATAATACGGCTAATACTCTGCCCTCTTTGAATGCGACTGCTTAGGGTGCGTAAGTAGAACTGATCACTTTTACCTTCAGAATTTTTTCTAAAAGAACTTTCATACCCCGGAGAAGTAGAAATACTCCTAAATCCAGGATCAGTGTGATGAGAAAATAGATATTTAGTTGTTGCAAAAAACCTTTCAGCTGGCTGGATAAATCAAGAGTGAGGGAGATTCTGATGCCCTGATAATATAAAACGGCAAAGAGAAGAAAAATCAGAGGTGCCAAAAACCAAGTAACTTCGAGATCTTTGCGGGAGGAGAACATGGAGAGGGAAAGAGTAATTAGTAAATAGTAATTAGTAATTAGAAGAATAAAATTTGAAATTTGAAATTTGAAATTTGAAATTTGAGAAGAGAATAGATTGCCAATAATATAAATGAGCGCTATACCGATGATCATCGGGGCGAGGCCTATTAGGGAAAGTCTAATGGGATCTGTGTTGGTATGGTGGAGAGAACCGGCTTTGATAATCCCCCCCTCTATTTTGGGGATAATAGTCATACTTGTTGTAGGAACAAAAAGTATTGTAGCTACGATAAAATGACTAAACTCATGGATGATGGTTCCAGGGAGCAAAAATAGTATCAATATACCAAGAGAAATTTTTTTACTTCTGGTGAGTAAAAAAACAGTCTGGTAGATGATGGTATTGATACGAGGGGAAATAAGAAAGATGGAGAGGAGAATGATGAAGAAAGCGAATAAGGGAATGAACATCTAGGATTTTTTTTCTATGTATTTGGCTACAAACTCTGTAAATTCGATAAACAAGTCAAGTTTTTGCAAATTTTCAAAAACTCTCTGGGGTTTGATGATCATGTAGCCATGGACGAGGATATTTCTAAATCTACCCATGCCAAAGGCTCGTTTGGCATATTCCTGGTTTATGATCTTTGCTTCTGCCAAAATCTGAAATATTTCATCATTTTCTTGTGGCCGAGGAAGATTTTCTATACTGATGATCATCCGGCCGATATCTAAAAGAGCTTCTAGCGCAATCTGGAAAAGTCTTTCAACCACCGCCTGTTTTTGGAAGTCTTTTTTTAAATCGGCGGCGCTTTTAATTTCTTTACTAATCTCTTGCAGACGGTTGATTTGCTCTTTGAGTCGTTCAAATTTTTGTTCAAGAGTGTGATATTTGACGTCCAAAATAAACTCCTTCCCTGATTTTGGTAAGTGTATCTACTAAATATTTGTCATAAAGGTGATGATTGTCATGATAGCGACTCATGACAAAGGTTTCAAATGCTACTTTGCTTTCTTGATTTCGCTCGTATAACAATCTACCTGATATTATATTGAACTGAAGAAGTAGGGGGACTTCGGCAAGATCGACTACATCGATATTATCGGAAGAAACATTGATAATCTTTGCGATGTCAGTAAAAAGCTTGAGGCGGAGATCAAATCTATTTTTAGATGCCAAGCTTTTGTTAAATAATATACCGAAATCATAATCAGATAATAAGTCAGACTGATTGGTAGCTTGAGAGCCATATAAATAGATAAGCTCGATGGGTCGAGTTTTGGCAAATTTTCTGATTTTATTTTTTTGTAGAGTTTTGAGCATACTTAATTATATCATGGAAATAATAAACAGGATGGGCGGGTGATGCTGCCGGGGAGTAAAAAGATGATTAAAACTCCCAGAGAAATCTTTTTATTTCTGGTGAGTAAAAGAGCTAGTTGATAGATGAGAGTATTGATATGAGGAGAGAGAAGAAAAAAGGAAAAGAAAAATAATAAAACCAAAGATCATAGAAACTCAATTTTACCTAAAGCCTTTGCTTTTTGATAGTATTTTTCGTCGCAGGTATAGAAGGTGCCATCCAAAAGTTGGGCGAGAAAGTGGTAGGATGTATCATAGACTGTAGTTTGTAACTCATAGGAAATTTCAAGAATTTCTTTAATTTGACTTGCGTTTAAGGAAAAGTACTGGATTGGTAAGGCAGAAAATTTATCAAATACTTCTTTGGCTAATGTACTATCTTTTATGGTAAAACGAAGACCATTAGCAATTTCAAGAGAAAGGAATGAGGTGGAATAAACTTCAGTGGAACCTTTTTTTTGTTGCTGGAGGATGTTTTTGAATTTCTTTTCTGAGGTTGGTTTGAGATTAAGAAGCGACGTCAGTATCACTGATGAATCGATAATACAAATAGTCACTTTCTACCCTTTTTGATAGCCTCTAAAATATCTTTCGTAGTTTTTTTGGGTAGTTTTTTTCTCAGGGCAAAAAAATCTTCGATAGGATCTTTGGCAGGACTTTGGTTTAGTAGTTTTTCTTCCAATGCTTTGGCGATAAACTTACTTACCTTCATAGGGGGTACAGTTTTTTCCAGTTGTTGGTAGAGATAATTTGGTAAACTGATTGTTATTCGTTGTGTATTCATAATATGGTATGATTTAAGTTCATAACTTTAGTATGAATTATAG
>JACQJU010000079.1 GCA_016204905.1 Candidatus Gottesmanbacteria bacterium
AATAAACCATAGATTCTTTTTACTTTTTGCCTTTCACGGAGTTGTAGAGAAGATTCTGAGGGTTTTCGTCTGCCTTTCTGGCCATGTTGACCAGGCATGATTTTTAGTCTTTTTAATAGTTGGCTATAGGAAGAGCTACCCACGGTTTTTAGGCCTAGGTCCATACCTTCACGTCTAGCTAGTCTGTTTCTTGGTCCTCTGTATCTTGCCATATTAGTCAATTAGACAGTTAGTTAATTAGACAATTAGTGACTTTGTTACTTAGGTTTTCTAATTAACTAAGTAACTAATTAACTAACTAACTTTTGTACCCTCCTCTTTTTCTTTGCCCTGACGCCATTGTGAGGAATTGGTGTTACATCTGCTATCATAGTGATACTCAATCCGACATTCTTAAGCGCACGAAGAGCGGCATCTCTACCTGATCCGGGTCCTTTGATAAAAACATCAACGCTTTTTAGGCCATATTGATTGATGAGTTTTTTGGCTACCTGATCTACAGCAGTGGTGGCTGCAAAAGGAGTAGATTTTCTAGTTCCTTTGAAACCGACTGCTCCTGCACTACCCCAACCCAGTGTGTTACCTTCTGCATCGGTTATGGTAACTAATGTATTGTTAAAAGTAGCGGTGATGTAGACTTTTCCTTTATCAACCAACCGTTTTTGTTTTTTATCTTTCATGTTGTTTTGGCAGGTGTTGGGGTCTCTAATTTAGCTCTAGTTTCTTTTTTGAGTGCTCCGACTGTTTTTCTAGAACCTCTTTTGGTTCGGGCATTGGAGCGTGTACGCTGACCCCTAACTGGTAGATTGCGAGCGTGTCTAATGCCTCTATAACTGCCGATCTCGCGAAGCCGTTTGATAGATTCGGCCAGTTCGGTGCGTAGATCACCTTCTACTTTGTAATCATTTTCGACTATTTTTTGGATACGACCTAATTCTGCCTCTGTTAAATCTTTGACTCGTTTTGATTCTGTGACAGCGGCCTTTTTTAGTATAGGATAGACATTATTTCGCCCAAGACCATATATATAAGTTAGGGCAATATCGATTCTTTTTTCGTTTGGTAGATCTCTACCTGCTATACGTGACATAGTTTAGTTATTTAGTTAATTAGACAGTTAGACAATTAGTAAGAGTTCGTTCTTTTTCTAATTGACTAATTGACTAATTGACTTAGTTACCCTTGTCTTTGTTTGTGTTTTGGATTTTCACAGATAACAAATATTCGGCCACGCCTTTTGACTATTTTACATTTATTACATCTTTTGGTTACTGATGAACTTACTTTCATACCTTTTATTTCACTCTATAAACTATTCTTCCTTTTGTTTGGTCGTATGGTGTTACTTCTACTTTTACTTTGTCGCCAGGAAGTATCTTGATATAATTTATGCGCATTTTTCCTGATAAATGGCAAAGTATTATATTGTTATCAGGCAGGCGTACTCTAAATAGAGTATTGGGCAATGCTTCTGTAACTACTCCTTCAAACTCTGTTGATCCTTGATGAACCATACTTTTTAGGTCAAAACAAAAACCCCGTCAGCAGAAAGTGCGACGGTACTTTCAAAAAGTCCTGATATTTTAGCATCTTTGGTAGCAATTGTCCACCCATCATCTCCTTTGTAGACAACATCAGGGCTACCTAGATTGTATATTACTTCGACTGCCAGTACCATACCTTTTTCTAAAAGAGGGGTATTTTCTAGTTCTTTTCTGAGAATACCAGGCACTTGGGGATCTTCATGGAGATTTTTGCCTACGCCATGACCCGTTAGACTAGCAACGACACTATAGCCTGCTTTTTCAATATTTTCCTGGATGGTTTTGGAGATATGGCCAATGCGATTACCCAATTTGACCTGTTTTAGGGCTTTTTGAAGTGTATCTTCTCCGACCTGGAGAAATTTACGCTTTTGTGATTCCTCAACCCCTGCCTTGCCGGCAGGCAGGCCGGGAGAGTCCATTCGGCCACTCCCGGGGTGTCTTGTGGCTTCTTGGTTATTAACAAGGATTGTCCAGGCACTATCTGTATGAAACCCGGCATAATAGACTCCACAATCTATACCGACAATATCACCATTTTTGATTTTATATTCTGTGGGTATACCATGAACAACCACGTCGTTTACTGAAAAACAGCAGGTCCAGTGATAATTGGGCACTTTCTTAAATGAAGACTCGGCGCCAAGGGAGGTGATTTTATCCTCGGCTATTTTATCAAGTGTAAGCAATGATACTCCGACTCTGGCATTCTCTAATAGGTAATTTAATACCTTTTGGAGTTTTTGGCCACCAGCTTTCATGGTAGCTATTTCTTGGTCTGATTTGAGGTGAATCATAATTTAGCTGTTAGCTTTTAGTCTTTAGCTTTTAGAATTATAAAGAAGTATTTCTTTCTAATAGCAAATAGCTAATGACTAATAGCTATTTCTTACTTTTTCTAAAATCTCTTGATGAATATCTTTGATGGATCTTTGTCCGTCTATTTTTCTAAATACTCCTAGTTTTTTGAAATAGTCTAAGATAGGCTTCTCTTTCGAGCGATAGACTTTTAGTCTCTCTTTTACTCTTTTGGGGTCATCATGGATAATTTTGCTGCCAGAAAAAAGTTTTCTTTTTCTTTTTTTTAGTCTTTTTAGGGCTTCCTCGTCGGTGATAAATAGATAAATAAATAAATCTAGAGGATAACCATATTTTTTGATCTTTTTGAGGAGAAACTCGGCCTGGCCGATACTTCTGGGAAACCCATCGATGATCCAACCCTTTTTGGCGTCATCCTCTTTTAATCTCCTCTTCCAGAGTACAAAAGCCTCACTATCTGGTAGATATTTTCCTTCTTTCAAGGCGAATCTAGAGGCTTGTCCAATCAGACCTTTATCGTTTTGGGCAGCGCTTCTGACTAGATCGCCAAAAGTAATAAGAGGTAAGTGTAATTTTTCGGCGAGAAGTTTGGCTTGGGTACCTTTACCTGATCCCTCGGGACCATAGAAGACTATATGCATATAAATTTCTAATTATTCTAATTCCTGCCTGCCGGCAGGCA
>JACQJU010000067.1 GCA_016204905.1 Candidatus Gottesmanbacteria bacterium
ATTAAAAATTATCCCTATGACTTCCAACTTTACTAGTCAAGATATTGAAATACACATCAGAAAATATAGATCATTGCTCAAATCATCAGGCAGCCTCCATATAGATCAACTCATCGATTCTCACTTAGAGATGAAATCTATATTACATCTCAAAGGCGATCAAGATGAGGTAGATATAGCTTCTTTTATCTACTGCTTACTTAGACTCCCATCGTGCACATCTTCTGTTGGGGAAATTATATTAGGTCAATCTTATTCGGTTTTTAAAAATGCCGGCTTTGCTGCTATCATAAACTGGAAAGAAGTATCCGCTCCAGGAAGAAGAAGGAAAATGTTTTATGATGCCAAAAAACGTCTGGCTGTCTATATCGCTTCTGTTACTGATGTGGACGATATCATCACACTTCTAACAGCTTTCCAAATAGAATGGAATAAATTGCACAAAAAATTAGCCAATGTCAAAGAACCGGAAAAATTTGTCGAAAAGATCATCTCACCCGAAGATTTAGGTAGAATAAAAAATATTTGGGGTAAAGATTACTATAATTTTTTGCAGGCCATAAAAAACCGCAGAGTCTCATTTACTATCAAACTATTATCAGGATCCTATGTCGAATATGCCAAATCCACTTCTTATTGGTGGAAAAATATCACCAGAAACCTCCATCATCTCAATATCCCCAAGAGACCCATATATTTTGTCTCCTCCAATACCCACTCTATCACCAATCTACTGACCCGCTTTGCCACATATGAAGAAAACGAATTGATCACATATCTTTACAGTCTGGAAAATCCTGAACTTATCCGTTTCTGGGAAGAGATACAAAGCGGGGATTTCTTAGGTAGTAGAGAAAATTTTTTATATTATATTGCCAAAAAATATGCCCACACCCATCCCGAAATTCTCCAAAAAAAAGAGTCGTTGGAAAGAAATCTAGGTATCCACACTATCCCTGCCTCACGCTTCCTCGATATAGATACCCAAGTAATTGAGCTTTCCCGCCTGTCCAAAGACAAAACATTAGGCCAAAAAATTGGCAGCAGTCTTTCTTTTCTTATCAGGAGTAAAGCAATTATTTTAAATATCGATTATCCCCTCGGTTGGGCAGCCTATCAAATACTGACTACCATTGGCCAAAATGTTGATACAGTAAAAGGAGTTTATATCATGGGCAAAGCAGCCACCCTCAATGGTCAAATCGGCGATATATTACTACCCAATACTATTTATGATCACCATACCAAAAATACCTATGCTTTCAGTAACGCTTTTTCTGCCAAAGATTTTACAACTATATTCAAAACCGGTAATGTCCTGGATCATCAAAAATCGATTTCCACCAAAGGGACCTTTTTGGAAAATGCTGAAATGGTCAAAAATTGGTTTGACGCCGGATATACTATCATCGAGATGGAAGGTGGACCATATCTCAATGCCGTCTATGAATTCGTCCACTACGATCGCTACGAAGAAAATCAATTTGTCTCTCTGACCAACCCGCCTTTTGAATTGGGGATAGCTCACTATGCTTCTGATACACCATATTCAAAAGCTAAAAATTTAGGCGTCAGAAATCTTTCTTATGAAGGGGTCGAACCAACCTACGCTATTAGTCTTGCCATCTTGAAAAAAATCATACAAAGAGAAAAGTCTTCTTAACTTCTACTTCTAATTATCTAACTGTCTAACTAACTAATTGTCTAATTATATCTCTCTCAACTCCGCCTCTTTCCTCTCTCTTAGTACATCGACTTCTGCTATCAACTCATCTGTCAATATCTGTATCTCCTTTTCCAATCTCTTCTTGTCATCTTCTGATATTTCTTTGTTCTCAAATCTTTTCTTGACATCTCCCATCGCTTCATGACGTACTTGCCGGATCATCACTCTCCCACCCTCTAATTTAGTATGCGCTAATTTGATATATTCTTCCCGCCTCTCTGCCGTGAGTGTTGGGATATTGATCCGCACTACCGGCCCATCAATATAGGCATTTATACCCAAATTAGCGGCGTTGATACTCCTTTCTATATCTTTGATGATCGAAAGATCAAATGGGGAAATGATGATCATCCTCGGCCCATCAGTCGTGATAGTCGCCATCTCTTTGACTCGCAAATGCTGTGTATTCTCGTAAGCGGAGATGACTACATTTTCTACCAAAGCCGGTGATGCTCGACCGGTTCTGATGGTAGCCAAATCATCTTTCAGGACACCTATGGCTTTCATCATCTTATCTTTTACTTGCGATTGTACTTCTTGATCCATAAATAGATAATTGTTTAATTCAATAGATTAGAGTAAGGCCTAAGAAAATGCAATAACCAAATCAAAATGCCTTCTGGCGATCTTTTCTTGCTTGCCAAAGCATCTTCTTGCTAGCCGACCAATTTTGACCTCGTGCAGAAGCTATCATATCCTGCAAAGCGTCGCTAAATTCATCTACAAATTCTTTCATCTTTTCATCTTTTTTTATACTCATAACAATACTGCGAAGCCCACTCCCACCAATATGCAATGTTGTGGCTACAGCATTTATAGTAGCCGAACTAACTCTAAGTATTGAAGAAATGGTTCTATAATCATAGCCCTCAAGAAGCATATAAGCTATAGAAAATCGCTTTGCCAACATAACCTGCTCAGTAGGAGTAAGTAAATCTTCTATAACTGAGGATGTTAAAGTAAAAGAATTACAGCCAATAAGACCAGAAATAAACAACTTGTATATACGGTCGTGAGTCTTTTTGTTAATAAGACGTCTAGAAACCTGTGTCATGCTTTAATGATTTAAATCATTAAAGCAAAGTATAATAGAAATATGGTTGGGTATCAAGAGATTGAGGTATTTCTGTATTGAGAAAAAATAAAACTGAGAGCGGGTGGGTTGGGCAAAGCGAATTTGCTTTGCAATCATCATTGGTAGTAAGGACCAATTGGCGACTCTGTCAAAGAGGTATATATTGGCTAGCACCCCAAAGCCGCCAACTATGGAAGCTATTCCTATATCCACTCCGACGGTCCACACCGCCAAAAGGACTAGGATACCAGAAATGAAACACATGACCAAAGCTACTTTGGCTCGTGAAGATAGTGGTACACCATCTTCCTTCTCCTCACGCGAAGCCCGTGTTAACGCCGCGCCGATAACTGTGGCCTCAAACGCTCCCAACCCAAAGACGACGGGAATAGGGATAGAGACAATCCATAGCGCTAAGTCAACGAGGATCGCCGACCAGATCCACAGACCTAGCTCTATATTCCTCTTCATCCTTTCGACTGAGTTCTTGTTGCCATCCATAACTTGCCTGATTCTGATGGCAGCAAGAATCATGATCAATGCCACTAACACCAGAATAATCGCAAAAACCGGAGACATTTTCTCCTCTCCTCTCACTCAATCCTCATCCACCACTTATGGGTGGATGAAAACTGAATATACTTTGGGTCCACTCCTCTCTCAGTTTTTAAAGTTCCACAAAGAGGATAGAAAGACGATAAAAAAGCCAGTCGGCACGAAACTGACATTTACCCAAGCACAATATCACCTGGTCGTCTCCCTCTCCTCTGATTTCCTCGAAGAATATCTATTTCCCGCTCAACCCGCCATTTCCTGGGCGTAATTTTGTAACTCCTGGTAGATCCGCTCCCTGAGTGCTTGGCTGATAACATTACGAGTACTATATAGATAAAACAGCCAAGCGGGCGCACTCTCACCAGCTGCGCCACGATCGACGACCTGTGTTTCAGGCACGTCGTCATTTATGACTAGCTGAAATTGGATCATCTCAGCAATTGATACCCAGCTCACTCTACAGCTCCTGCCATCATCATCCGTGAAGCCAATCTTACCTTCCGGTGGTAAACCAGCTATCGGCTGGCTTATTTCGGTTCTTTCCATGATTCGCCTCCCCTTTGTCTAAAATGGCGATATTCTTCGAGGATTTTCAATGTGCCTTCCACCCGGATTGATATGGTGTTGGCCCGATCTTATAGCATAAATCTAAAATAGTCAAAAACTTTATTCTTACCCTCATTTACCGTATACTAATTACATAATAAATTTTTAATTCTTAGTTTCTAATTTTTAATCAAATCTTAATTTTCAAATTCTTAAATTTTTAAAATGAAGTACGACCTAGAAGAGAGAACTGCTAAATATGGTGAGTCAATTATTGATGCAAATTATTGCGAGGCTAACCAAGCAAGCTCAAGGAAAGATTTTCAGAATAAAATCTATATTTGCAAAAAAGAGTCAAATGAGACAAAATATTGGCTCCAGATGATAGCTAAGGCTTATCCCGAAAGGAAACAAGAGTGTCAACAATTATGGAAAGAAGCACACGAATTCACTTTGATATTTTCAAAATTATTTCAACTTCTAAAAACAATCACTTTAAATCATTGACTCATTAAA
>JACQJU010000062.1 GCA_016204905.1 Candidatus Gottesmanbacteria bacterium
ACCTTCTGCAATGGTTTGCAACCCTGCTGACTCTGGTGTAAGAGTAACATCTTTTGGAACATCTGCTCCATGTACAATTTTTGCTAATTTTTGTACTGCAGGATCATCTATTTTGTAGTGTTCAACTAATACTTCAAAGGTGCATTTTCCATCTTGTGTATGGGTGAATTTAGCATTTGCAGCATCAAATGATATAGCCTGTTCTTTTTCCGCAACAGTCAGAACTTGGTCTGTTGGGACAAATAGAAACTCTGCATCTTTATCAATGAAGTTTTTAATAAGCCATGGACAAGCAATTCGATCAACTTTTGCTTTTTCTCTAGTTACCCACTTCATAGGCTTTTCAACTATAGTATATATGAAATAAGACAAAAAGTACCCAATTAGACCACTTTTGGATATTCTATAATGTCTTGCCAATGGGTGGTTCGAAAATCATCCCATCCAGGGAAGCATTATTTATTTATAAGGGGGTGAATATATGAATAAAATACTTGCAGGGATTACTGTATTGTTACTCCTTGTTTCCGTTGCAATAGTTACGCCTGGTACAGTTTCTGCTCAAAAATGGATAAATGTTATTCCCGGTACGGAACTCTTTGGATGCGTTCCAGAAAAACTTGCTACCCATCTATTATCAAGCGGTGGGTTTTCCAGCATTGGTTCACCAGTAGTAATTCTTTGTTCCGAAGGATATACTGCAGTATATCGCGTGCTTCCTTAAGATTGTGGTTCGAAAATCATCCAATTCAACCAAGTCCATAAAGACTTGCTCCCAAGGCAGCTTCAGTAGTATAGTATTTTTAGTGAAGAAAAAAATCATCAAGAGAATCATTATTATTACTGTCGTTATTAATGTGATTATTTTCTTGGTGATTGCTGGAAAAATCACAATCGAAAAAAGTAAAGAAGAGATAGCAAAACGCTTTCCCTCATTTTCTCAACCCGCACTTTTCGACGGATCCACGAAGTCTGCCTGTACCGATGGGGAGGATTATCATGCCCAGATTGTTTATGCCCGGGCAAAAGATACAACCAGTAGGTACCAAGATTTGTCCCCCAAGCTTAGAAGTTGGTTTAGGTCGGCAGACGGAATAGTAAACGAAGAAGCCAAAAAATTTAAAATGAGTGCAAACTTAAAAGTTCTTTGCGAGAATGGAGAAATTTCGGTGATAGAGGCTGTTTTACCAAATACAGATGTGTACTACGCGAGTGCCCCGCAGGAAACGCGAAAGGCATTGATCAAAGACCTTGGCTTAAGCGGATACAATAAAGAAAACACAAAGTATATTGTTTGGTATGACGGCAAAGCTTCCGGCTGTGGCGGAAACGCCTGTATCTCTCAACAGAGCATAAAAGGTCCTGACGATCAGTTAAGCGAAGATAATATCTATAATGTAGGGCCCGATTATGCCATCCTTTATAAAGTCGATGATGCTACCATCCAACAGCTTTTGGGGACGAGTTATGATATGGTGGCGCCAATACTGATGCTTCATGAGTATGCTCATACTCTAGGAGCAGTCCAGCCTAGTGCTCCCCACGCAACCAAGAAAGAAACATCAGCCCAAAAACACTGCATCGATTCGCCAACCATTGGTCAAGGAGGAACCGATATTATGTGTAAGAGCGATGCGCAAGGTGAAGTTTTTGGCAACGAATGTCCAGGTATGTTCCCCTTCAGATTTGACTGTAACAATGATGATTATTTCAATCCCAAACCGGATCCCGGAAGTTATCTAGCTACCCATTGGAATTTGGGATCTCCACTGAATCGATTTATCAAATTTGGCCAGTAATAATTCAAAAATCATCAAAGAATCAAGTTCTTTTTAATCTCGTCCGGACGGTCAGAAAGTTCTTACTCAAACCTCACTCCTTCACCAAAAACCCTCAAGGCGTTTTTATAGCCAATATTTTCCTGCACAGATGGATCTAAACTCCCAATAAATAATCTAATAAATTTAATCATCCGGTCATACACATCAACTTCATAAGTATACCTAATATTCATCTCTGTACCCCAAGTTACTCTATCAGGATGGGCTTCAATTAGGGGTTTATATAAAGACAGATCAGCTTTTAACATACCTTGATACTTACTATCAAAGTCTTTTATAAATCCATTCTTTCCGGCACCAACATCTTTCCCTTCATATTTGTATAAAAGTCCTGTTCCGGCTACTCTATCATATAAAAGATGATCAACATCAATGGTGAAATAGAGGTTGTTATGTATCTTCATCAGTTCAATGATATTAGCCCGTTCCCTAGCAAAGTCATCCTGGAACATATGGATTAAAAAGATGGTATCCGGATATTTTTCTAAAATATCCCCAACTTGCTGCATTTTACCAGGAACAGGATGGGTCATAACTTTTAAATTATTCTTAGAAGCAAAATCAAAAAGCTGTAAAATTCGCGGATCATTATGAGGCATATTCCACTGGAATATTTCAATCTCACCGATACCCTGAATGGTACTTTCACCTAAATGTCTTTTTGCCCAAGGAAGAGACATCTCAAACCTTTTAGTCAGTTCTTCTCCTACAAATCTCTCAGCCTCTTTTCCGCCTAAACCTGAAGAATAGAAAGGAATGATTCTTCCGGGATGTTTAGCAATCGCACCTTTGACATAGTCAGTAGATGCTACCTCCTCTGCAAAAAAGTAACCGATGAGGAAGTTCACACCATTTCTATCCATATTCTCAAAATGCAGATCCATAGGAGCGCTATCCCCAATCTTTGAGGAGGTATCATAAAGTGGACCATTGTAAGCGCCCTCATAAGTTAGTTTGGTCATGAATAAATCAGTTTTTGGTTCTTGTTTAGCTGAACTATTGTTTGCTGGAGCGAGAGTTGGAGAGTTTTTTTGGCTAAAGTTTTTAAATCCCAAAAAAGCAATCAATCCCAAAGCTGCTAATGTTACTATAATAATTGGAAGAGAAAAACCTTTTTTCTGAGGCATTAATATAAAGTATTCTACTTATTTTATAACTTGTCAATTATTGGGAATATAGATTCAAAATTATCTGCTTTTTCAGTCAATCAGTATTCTGAATTAACAATCAAACTTCTGATATAATTAAACCTATAAAATAGGGGACGGTTCTCAGCTGAATAGAAAATAGGGGATGGAGAAAATAGGGGACGGTTCTTATCTGAATAAGACATTGATAAAAACTACTAATTATGATAGTCTCACTATATGCCCAGAGCTCCTAGACTCCTTCTTCCTTTATCCTATTACCATATCATGACACGGGGAAATAATAAAAATACTATTTTCAAAAAAGACTCTGATTACCAGAAATATCTCGAACTTACTTTTAAACTTAAAGAAATACATCCGTTTGAAATTTATCACTATTGTCTTATACCAAATCATATTCATTTTTTAATAAAGACTAAAAAGGAAAGCGATTTCTCAGTTTTTATGAAGAGATTAAACCTTACCTATTTTTATTACTATAAGAGGAATTACGAGTGGGTAGGCCATTTCTGGCAAGATAGATTCAAAAGTCAGCCGGTGGGTAAAGATGAATATTTTACCCAATGCGGTAAATATATAGAACTTAATCCAGTTAGAGCCCATCTAGTACAAAATCCAGAAGAATATAAA
>JACQJU010000063.1 GCA_016204905.1 Candidatus Gottesmanbacteria bacterium
AATTTTTAATTTTTAATTTGGAAAGATTATTCACTAACCCGTAAACTCTGTTTTCTGCCATTTCTCGGATCATGCAAGTATTGATGATGACATGATCGGCGGTTTGGAGAGATAGAGCTTTTTCCATACCTCTTCCTTCAAGCATGGCGGAAATACGCTCTGAATCAGAGACATTTTGAGCGCAGCCGAAGGTTTGGATGAAGTATTTCATGCTAGAGGCGATTTTATCACAAAAAAGAAGAGTCCGCCTTTTGGAGGATGACTCTTCTTTATAGTTTCAAGTAGGAAAACGTTCTAATTTTACCTAATTGCTTTCTTGAGTGCTTTTCCAGCTGTAAAACCAGGTGTTTTGCGTGCCGCGATATTGATAGGTGCTCCCGTCTGGGGGTTTCTACCTTTTCTGGCAGCTCTGGATCTGACCATAAATGTACCAAACCCGGTAACAACAACTTTGTCACCTTTTTTGAGCGAATCAGTAACGGCACCAAAGACTGAATTCACTGCTTCTTTGGCTGCTTTGGATGTCAGACTGGCTTTCTTGGCCACGTAGGCTACTAGATCTGCTTTTGTCATGTACTTTTCACCTCCCTTCGATACACTTTAGCCTATCAGGACAAGATATACTACAATCAAGACACAGATGAGCTAAAGAGGGGCAGGTGATATTTAATATTTATAATAGATTGATCTGATGGTCTAATTAAAAATGTAGTAGAAAATTTTAGCGGTGTCAAGCCCTATCATCTATATCAAATGATGTTGAAGTATAACAGAAGAGCCATAGGATAAGAAAAATAAGTATATTCTCTTTTATAAGGCCTCCCCTTGCGGTACCGCAAGGGGAGGCCTTGAAGAAACTAGTGGACTGTTTCAATACTTCTATACTCTCTTATCACTGTTATTTTGATTTGACCTGGAAATGTAGGGAATTTCTGCTCAATTTCTTCTTTGATTTTGTGTGATAATACTGTTGCGGCAGCATCATCTAGTTTACCGGGATCTACTATCACTCTAATTTCTCTACCTGCTTGGAGAGCATAGACTTTCTCTACTCCAGCATGAGATGCGGCAATACCTTCGAGATCTTTTAGCCTTTTAACATACTCATCATAATTTTCATACCTAGCACCTGGTCTGGCACCAGAGATAGCGTCAGCAATATAGACGATGACTGCTTCTATCGATGGAAAAGGAATATCTTCATGATGAGCAGCAACACAATCTATGACAGATTGTGGCATGCCATTTTTTTTGAGTATCTCTACACCTAGGGCAACGTGTGATCCTTCTTTGTCGGTGATGATTTTGCCTATATCATGCAATAGACAACCAAGTCGCACTACATTGACATCGGCGCCTAATTCATGAGCCAGTGCAATACCTATTTTGGTTTCTTCCAAAGTATGAGCGATCATATTTTGGCCGTAGGAAAATCTATATTTGAATCGGCCAAGAAGAGCGATTTTGTCGTGAGGCATATTATAGACTCCGACAGCATGGCATAGTTTTTCTCCTTCTTGAAACATGATTTTATCTATTTCGGTTCTTGTTTGTTCCACAACTTCTTCTATCCTGACTGGTTGGATTCTGCCATCTTTGATAAGCTTTTCTAGAGTAATTTTGGCAATCTCCCGTCTGACTGGATCAAAAGAAGAAAATCTGATGACTCCCTCTTCGTCTAAATCCACATCGACTCCTGTGGCCATCTCAAAAGCTCTGATATTTCTTCCTTCCTTTCCAATAATTCTTCCTTTGAATTCGTCGTCTGGCAGCTTGATGGTAGAAACGGTATATTCGGAAACATAGTCAGTAGCGCCGTGTCTCATGGCGTCGATAAGAATCTCGCGGACCTTTTTGTCGGCTTGTTCTCTGGCGGCAGATTGTTCTTCTCTTATTTTTTTGGCCATCTCTTCTTTTAATTTTTCTTCCAGTGCTCTTAGTATCAGTTGGCGAGCTTCTTCCCTGGTGAGATGAGCAGCTTTTTCTAGCTTGGCTAATAAATCGTGTTTCAATTTATCTATTTCTGCTATTCTTTGAGTAGCGTCGGTTTCTTTTTTGAGAATATCTTTTTCCCTGGAATCTAGAGAGCTCAATTTTTGATCGATATTATCCTCTTTTTGCAGTACTCTTTGCTCGATAGAGATAATGTCCGCTCGAAGTTTTCTCGCTTCTTCTTCGGCCTCTCTTTTGATTTTCAAGGCTTCATCTTTGGCTTCTACGATGATGAGCCTTGCTTCCTGATCGGCATCTGAAACCGATCTTTGTTGGTCCTGCCGGTTAGTTTGTGGCTGGACCTTTTTGGCTGAAAGATCCACTTTGGCAACTTTTTCGCCTTCAAGTCTTTCTTCTATCTTTTCTAGTCTTTGTAATATAATTTTGAGAATATCCATAAATGCTCCTTTAACTCCTTTAAAAAAATAAATTTAGTTATTAGTTAGTTCGTTCATGGTTCATAGATATTTTTAATTACTATGAACTAATAACTATGAACTAACTAACTCTTTAATGAATTAAATAGTATGTGAGTGAAGATAAGGAAGAAATCAGAGAACCAATAGGATATGGCCCTTCGTGGGGCCTAGAGGCTGAGTTAATCCGATGTTTGAAACTTTTATTATCATCACGCTACTTACTATTTAATTATTGGCTTTATTTTAGTCTTTTTTGAATAGGGTGTCAATCACTTCATAAATAATATCATATGAAAATCCTCTTCTGCCTAATAATCCGACAATTTTTTCTTTCACTTTGAGGGTTGGTAATGAGGAGATTTTGGTATATCTTTTTTGGGCTAAAGCCAGAGCTTGCTCAAATTGGTTAGGTCCAGATTGTCTTTCTTCTAAAACTTCTTCGATAATATTGCTATCGATTCCTTTTTGGCGTAGCTCGATTTTCAAAAGCCTGGTACCTTTGGGACGAAATGTTTCGCGCTGCGTAATCCACCAAGAAACAAACTCGCGATCATTTATCAGATTTTTTTCCTCTAAATCTAAAATAACTTTATCTAAAACTTTGTTGGTGATACCTTTTTTTAGAACTAGACCATGTAATCTCGTGGTAATTTCTTTTTTGGTGCGGGGGCGAAAGGAGAGGAGTTTGAG
>JACQJU010000071.1 GCA_016204905.1 Candidatus Gottesmanbacteria bacterium
AAATATCAAATATCAAATGACAAATTAAAAGAAATAGCAGATTATGTAGAGAAGGGGAAGAAAAAGAAACCACAAGAGAGGATTGCTGAGGGGAGAGAAAAGACTGGCGTTTTTACCGGACTTTATTGTTTAAATCAACTTAATGATTACAAAATGCCTCTTTTTATATCAGATTTTGTGTTGGTGGAATTTGGTACAGGAGCAGTAGTGGGTGTTCCTGGGCACGATAAGAGAGATTTTGAATTTGCCAAAAAATTTAAATTACCAATAAAAAGAGTTGTGGTAGGCAGTGATGGAGATAAATCTCCCATAAAGCAGATAGAACAAGTCCAAGAAGAAGAGGGTAAGATGATCAATTCTGACTTCCTGGATGGTATGGATATTCATGAAGCTACCAAAGTGATGATGGATTATTTGGAAGAAAAAGGTTGGGGTAAGAGAGTCACGACTTACAGATTGCGTGATTGGTGTATATCACGCCAGAGATATTGGGGAGCACCTATCCCAATGGTGTACTGTTCAACTTGCGCAAGTGAAGGTAGATCATGGTTTACCAGTCAAGAAGCGAAAGACTCATTGGGAAATTTCAAATTTCAAATTTCAAATCTCAAATCAAATCCAAATTCTAAAAATTTAAAAGCAAAAATATCGGAAGAGATCGATGGATGGTATCCGATTAATGAAGAGAATTTACCAGTACTTCTACCTGATCTTAGTGATTGGCAGCCTGAAGGCACTGGGAAAGGACCTTTGGCAAAACTCAAAGATTGGGTGAAAGTAAAATGTCCCAATTGTGGAGGAGATGCTGATAGAGAAACTGATGTATGTGATACATTTTTAGATAGTAGTTGGTATCATTTGCGATACCCTTCGGTAAACAAAGTAGAGAAAGTAGATAAAGTAGAAGAAAGTAGATTTAATCCTTCTACTTCTACTACTTCATCTACTTTCAGTCTTCCCTGGGATCCGGAGATTACTAAAAAATGGTTACCCGTGACTCAATACATAGGTGGGGCAGAGCATACGGTACTTCATCTTCTTTATGCAAGATTTGTCAGTATGGCTTTCTATGATTGGAAAATTATAGATTTTGATGAGCCCTATTCGCGTTTTTTTGCCCATGGACTTATTATTGCAGAAGGAGCGAAGATGAGTAAGAGCCGAGGTAATGTAATCGTGCCTGATGAGTATATCCGGGCCTATGGAGCTGATACACTTAGAACATATTTGATGTTCTTAGGACCATTTGAGGCGGGGGGAGACTTCAGGGATACCGGAATAGCCGGTATGTATCGATTTTTGTCGAGAGTTTATAGACTGGTCAATGAATACTTCAGTTCTGATCCTAAGCAGTTAGATAGCCTCAGTGCTAAAGATAATGCGGATCGTCTAAACAAGATAATGCATAAAACTATAAAAGATGTTACTGAAGATATTGCTCAATTTCACTACAATACTGCTATAGCTAAAATCATGGAGTACGTGAATTTTCTGACTAATAACAAATCACTAATAACTAATAACCACATCAAAAGCTTGCTTTTGATGTTGGCTCCTTTTGCTCCTCATATGACGGAGGAGTTGTGGCAGTTAGTCAATAGTCAGTCGAAGTCAGTCCCCGCCAAGGGCGGGGTCAGTCGAAGTCAGAGTGAATTTAAATCGATACATTTAGAGGCTTGGCCCGAATATAACCCGAAATTTTTAGTCGAAGATGAAGTAACGATCGCGGTTCAGGTAAATGGGAAGACCAGAGAGACATTAACAATGGAAAATGGAAAATGGAAAATGGAAAATGAAGTTAGAAAAAAAGCGGAAGAATCAGAGAAAGTGAAGAAGTATACTGTGGGCAAGAAAATTAAGAAAGTGATTTTTGTCCCTGGGAAGATAATAAATTTTGTAATTTAATGAATATTTTTTCTCTTGTATTAGCAGTATTCGGTTTGAGCTTGTTTGAAATAATAAGTAGTATTGATAATGCCATCATCAATGCTGAGGTTCTGACCACGATGAAGCCAAAGGCCAGGAGATGGTTTCTCATCTGGGGATTATTTTCTGGAGTATTTATAGTCCGGGGTTTGCTGCCACTTCTTATAGTCTGGGTTATGGCTCCATCAAAAGGTTTAGCGGGGGCATTTTTGGCTAGTTTTTCTGCTGATCAGGAAGTGGCTCATCTGATAGAAGCATCGGCACCGGTACTCCTTATGGGTGGTGGAGTATTTTTGGTTTTTTTGTTTTTCCATTGGATATTTCTGGAACCAAAAAACTTCGGCTTGCCGGGCGAGAGATTTATACAAGCACAGGGAGTCTGGTTTTATGCTGTGGTATCGATAATTTTGGCCGGAGTGGTCTGGTTTGGTTTGAGTCAGAGGCCTATTCTGGCTTTTTCGGCAGTAGTTGGATCGACGGCTTTTTTTATCATCCATGGATTTCGTCAACAGGCCGAGTTAGCAGAGAAAAACCTGATGAATTCGGGTATGTCTGATATCAGCAAAATACTGTACCTTGAGGTCATCGATGCGACTTTTTCTATAGATGGAGTTTTGGGAGCATTTGCATTTACACTGTCTGTACCTATTATTTTACTGGGTAATGGTTTGGGGGCTATAGTACTTCGACAATTGACCATATCTAATATTGGAAGAATAAAGAAGTTTCTTTTCCTCAAAAATGGAGCAATGTATAGCATATTATTTCTAGGAAGTATCATGATACTAGATAGTTTTGGTCTACATATTCCACACTGGGTATCACCAGTTCTTACTTTTTCGGTAGTCGGGTATTTCTTCTTGAAATCAAAGCAAGCATTAGCATTGATATCGAAGAAATAAATTACTTATAAGTATGAGAGATTCTCCAGAATATTTTCACCACGATAATTTACCGGCGACTCTTCTTTTCAAGAAGATAAGATCTATCACAAGAAGGTATGTCAACGTTTTTACAACCGCAGTAACTTATAATAATGGGTATGCTGAACGTGGTCAAATGAAAGTCTGTATGTTTGATGAAAAGGTTCCGAGACTACCTTATCAAGCTACAAGTGATGGGGTTGTTGCAGATTCTCCTATTAAAATTGGAGACGTTATTGTGTTTACGGGGCCACATTTTCCATCCGGAGGTCATAATGGCCCGGAAAAGATGACTTTTTATCCTATGAAGGTGACTTCAGCCGCCTAAGGGTGATTTGAAAAAATAGTTGAACCTACTCTAATAACATCTGCGTTTTCTTCTAGAGCTATCTTCCAGTCGCTTGAGGTGCCCATACTTACTTTTAGGTTGTAGCTTGTAGGCGGTAGGTTGTAGGAATCTGCGATTTTTCTCAGTTGCTGGAAAATTGCGCGATTCTCTTCGGGATTTTTCACAAGAGGAGGCATGGTCATCAAGCCTTTTATTGTTAAATTGCTAAATTGTTTAATTGTTGAGATCGCATGATCAATTTCTTCAGGTTTGAAGCCGTGTTTGGTGGGTTCCCCGCTTAGGTTGATTTCGAGAAAGATAGGCAACTTATTTATTTTAATTTGCGGGTCCTGCCAGTCGGCAGCCCCAGCGCCACCCACAAGGGG
>JACQJU010000061.1 GCA_016204905.1 Candidatus Gottesmanbacteria bacterium
AAAGAAAAGAAAGAATAATACTAATTTGTATAATATCCATTTAGAAAATATTTATTTCCACTATTATATCCCGTTGGTACTAATTTTCCACACTCCCTTTTCCCGAAATGCAGAGAGAGTCTGTCGTTTAGCTTGGTTTAAAAGTGCCGGTAGCGACTTTTGTTCTTTTTTTGCATATTCAGATAATGATATGATAGTCCTTCCTTGTAGGTAAGCGATGCGCTTATGCAGTGATTCCATGAGGGCACGGGCAATAATGGTATCCATAATGATTGTTTTGTTATCGTCGCGGTACTTCTTAAATCCTTTGTAATAGACTTGTTTTTCCTTATCCCGGATAATAATTATCGGAAATCCTAGATTCTGAAGTTGATAATTGATAAGCAGTCTGCCAATTCTTCCATTACCGTCTACAAACGGATGAATCGTTTCAAATCCCAGATGAAACTTGGCAATTTTCTCCACGAAATACACTTCATGGTCACTATAATAATCTATAAGGATTTGTTCGATTTTCCTTTTGATATGTTCGGGCGCAGTTGCAATAAATGTACCGATACGTACATATTCAGTGGGTCTGCGAAATCGTCCGGCGATTTTATCATTTATATTCCCTAGGAGCATTTTATGAAGAAGAAGGATGAGGTCTTGGGAAATTTCTTTTTCTAAAGATTTTATTTGAATGTATTCCATAACGCGTGCCAAATTTTTTGCTTCAAACACCTCACGAAGAGAAATATTTCGGGATACTTCCATCTCAAGCAAAATTTTTTCAGTCTCAGCCAGGGTAAGGGTAGAATTTTCTATAGCATTTGAGTTATAGACACTTTCGGCTATTTCCGCCTCGCTGATGAGACGAAGAAGAGAGTCTTTTCCTTGACGGAGTTTATGGTATTTTCCTGTTAGCTGTTTTATCCTTGAGCGGATAGGAAAAGAAATCATGATAATAATATACAATATTCATGGTTTCTTGTCAAATTATCGTTAATTTATAAGAAAAACATCTCAAATTCACGGGGTTTGGTGCTCCCAATTAAGGGTGGCTTTGGCCCACTTTCACTTTTTTGAGTAGTTTGAAGGAAAGTATGGCAGAGAAAATGGCAACTACTGCTGCTATTGCCGCTGCTACTTGCATGCCTTGGACAAAGGCATTGTGGGCAACTTCTAACAAAACGCCGCTTAAAATTGGAGGTAAACTGCTAGCGACACCGACTGCTGCTCCTAGAGTATCTCGGGCTACCTCGACTAAGTCTTTATGGATTTCAGGAGGAAGTGCGTGAGCTATCTTACTTCTATAGATAGCGATACCAATGCTGCCAAGAAGAGCAATACCGAGGGCTCCGCCTAATTCTGAGGCAGTTTCCGAAATACCCGAGGCAGCGCCTGCTTTTTCTGAAGGAGCGGAGCCAACAATAAGCTCAGTAGTAAGGCCAAAAACTGGAGCTAATCCTAAGGATATAATTACGGAAGCGATAACAACTATATTCAAACCATTGTCTCCTCCAACTTGGGTGAGAACCAAGAGACCGACTGCGGCTAAACTGAGGCAGGCACCAATAATCTGATAGGGTTTAAAAAAGCGAACAATTCGAGGAGCTAAGTTGGAACCTACAATGAAAGCGATGGCAGAAGGCAGAGACCAAAAGCCGGCGTGTAAGGGTGAGAGCCCGAGGACTAATTGTAGATATTGGGCAACAAAGAGGAAATATCCAATCGCCACAAACACGGCAAGAAAGTTGACGGTGAGAGATGCGCTAAAAGCGTGAATCTTGAAGAGTCTGACATCAATCATAGGATTTTTCAGGGCTAGTTGACGGCGGGTCCAGAAGAAGCCTACTACTAATCCAATAATAATAGAGAAAATAGGGAGTGGACTAAAACCATCTTGGGCAATTTGCTTCAAGCCAAAAATTATAGATAACACGGCAACTAAAGACATAATGACACTCAGAAGATCAAGTCTACCTGCTTGGGGATCTTTATACTCTGGTAAAACGATAGGACTCAGTACCAACAGAAGTACCATTACGGGAACAGCCAAAAGGAAAACTGAACCCCACCAAAAGTACTCTAATAATGCTCCTCCCAAGATAGGACCGATGGCGCTGCCTGCGGAAAAAGCTGAAATCCAGACACCAATTGCTTTCGATCTCTCACCGGGGTCTTTGAACATGCTAAAGATAAGAGATAAGGTGGATGGCCCGAGTGTGGCGCCGGCAAGACCCAGAAGTGCTCGACTGGCTATAAGCATCTCGGGAGTTTTCGAAAATGCAGCTAGAAGTGAAAATAAACCAAAGGCAGCAGAGCCGATCATGAGGAGTTTTCTTCTCCCTATTCTATCGCCTAAAGTACCCATCGTCACTAGAAATCCGGCGACCATGAAGCCATAGATATCGATAATCCAGAGAAGCTGAGTACTGGTTGGTTTGAGTTCGGCGCTAAGAGTGGGGACAGCCAGATGAAGGACGGTGAGATCCATGACATATAAGATAGCGCCGAGAGCAAGAACGGCAAGTCCGATCCATTCGCGAAGGGTAGCTTTGGGTGGGGCGGGAGAATTATTGCCCATACGCTTTTTTCAAAGTGGCGATATCAAATTTTTTCATTTTAAGAAATGCTTCGGTCACTCTTGTCAGTTTCTTTTCGTCTTTTTCCTTCATCATCTTATCCATAACGGTGGGGACAATCTGCCATGAGACGCCAAACTTATCTTTCAGCCAGCCACATTGCTCTGCCTCCGGTACAGCAGAAAGCTTTTCCCAATAGTAGTCTATTTCCTCTTGTGTATCGCAGTGAACTATAAATGAGATGGCTTCATTGAATGAAAATTTGTGTTCATAAGCACTGTCCATCGCCCCAAACTCCATACTTTCAAGTTTGAAATAGGCATATTTTACTGTTCCTTCTTTGTCTGGTAACTCATTTTTTCCGTATCGGGCCATGATCTTTGATTCGGCATTTTTAAATACTGAAGTATACAACTTAACTGCTTCCTCCGCCTTGCCACCGACATTTCCTACAAACATAAGTACCGGAGTAATTTTTTGCTCTATCTTTCCGCCAGCTGGAGGATCACCTACAAAAATTATTTGCCACGAAAGACCATATTTATCTTGCAGCCATCCATAATGCTCGCTAAATGGATATTTTCCGAGCTCCATGAGTACCATCCCTCCTTCTGATAACTTATTCCACAATGCATCGACTTCTTCCTTTGTTTTGCATTTGACATGGAGGGAAATGGCTGGGTTGAACTTAAAGAATGGACCTGCACTGATGGCCATAAAATATTGTCCTGAAAGTTGGAATGAAACAATGTCGGTATCACCTGATGGCGTATTACGAAGGGTCGTGATGTTGTTAACCCTTGAATTCGGAAATAAAGAAGTATAGAGTCCGGCCGCTTCTTTTGCCTCTTTGTCAAACCATAAATGGGGTGTGATTTTTTGCATATGATTTCCTCCTTTGCCTCGCCGTAACTTTCGTGAAGGCGGGTCTATTTTTTTAACTTTTTAAACTTTCAGCCAGTTTATCCAAAGATGAATTCCATCCTTCTGTCATGCCGCTTTTTAACATAGCTTGGAATTGTTCTTCTGTTTCTGGTTTCGGGTATATTATCGAGAGTTTTGTTTTACCATTTGCAATACTCTCAAAAAGTACGGTGACTGTTGTTTCTTCGGGAAAATTGGGATCTTGTCCAAAATCGGTAGGCTTCATTTTATTGCCATTCTCGTCTGAAAAATAATCAGTGACCACCAGTTTTTCATTGGGTATAATTTCTTTGTACTCTCCTGCACTATAGATGACTTTGTCCCATTCGGAACCTTTTGGACCCTGCATGGCAAAGATATATTTTCCGCCTTCACGAAGATCGATCTTGATGCTTGGGGCAGTGAAATCTTTTGGTCCCCACCATTTTTTCGCCATCTCTGGATTAGTCCATGCTTTCCAGACAAGTTCTCTCGGAGCATCAAAGACGCGAGTGATAGTAATACCCTGACTACTAGAATTTGTCATAGTTTAATCCTCCTTTGCCTCGCCGTAACTTTCGTGAAGGCGGGCAATAATTTTTATAACTTCCTTCTTTTCTCTAATAGTTCATCTAATCTCTCAAAAGAGGTTGACCATCTTTTTTTCAAACGATTGATCCAAACTTCCAGTTCCACCATTTTCCGGGGATTGATTTTATATATGCGCTGCTGAGCATGTTTTTCTACTTGGACTAATTTTGTATCACGTAAAACTTTTAAATGTTGGGAAATAGCTGGATGACTGACATGAAATTTACCATATATATCACTTGCTGATAACTGGCCTCTGGCTGCAAGAATTTCTAAGATGTGGCGCCTGGTAGGATCAGCAAGTGCCGAAAATTTGTCCATGCAATAATAATAAAATGTCTGCTTAATTAAGTCAAGACTTAAATATGTAAGAAATAGGTAAGGGGAATGTAAGAGTAAAAACAAATATAGATTGTTATCTGGATGGTTCAAGCATACCGACGCGATTGTCTTCGGTATCCTTAAACATCACAAATTTTCCAACGCCCGGTATATCCATAATCTTACCCAATATTTTTCCGCCGGATTTTTTGACTATTTCCATATGTTTTTTTAAGTCCGTAACCGATATTACTAGATGAGGCACTTTACCATATTCGCCTCTTTGGAAAAATCCACCGTTTATGGCACCCTTCTTTTTGTGCATTCCCTTTTTATCTGTGGGTGAAGTAGTAGCCAAAATGTAGTCACCCATTTTTGATCCAAGCTGATTCATCTCCCAGCCAAAAGCAGTTTCATAAAATTTTCTGACACGCTTTTTATTTATAGCAGGCATTTCAAAGTGAACAACTGGATTCATATTCATTATGGGGAGAGTCTAGCAGGAATTTTATTTTTTTGCAATGCTTTTTTATAGCGCCATTTGCAATACCGTAAGATGTCAGAAGAATTTTTATAAATTTATTATGGTTCCTGATAAAGTTCTTCATGAGTTCCTAAGGCAACAAAATATGCCACAATCTCATCTCCTACCTTTTTATACTCAAATATTGCCCGCCAATCGGAAGTTATATCTATACTGCTAAATCCTTCCCACTCTCTTTGTAACTCATGATTATCTAATCTAGAATCTTGAGGATTGATAGAGAAAAGATCAATTGCTATCTTGAGGTTTTTCCGGATTCTTACGTCTTGCTTTTTAAGCTTCTTAACTAACTCTGGGGCAAGGCGGACTTTCATATTCCCTGTTTTTCCAACCACTTCACAGCCTCTTCTCCAGTTTTAAAAATTGGGGAAGCCTTTCCTTCCTTCCAGTCCTTTTCAGCTTGTCTAATTGTCTTAATAAGATACTCGCTTGGTATTTCGTTTCTGGCGCTGAATTCTATAGACTTTGTCCTGATAAAGTGTTTCAAAAAAGCTTTAATGACAACAGATAAAGG
>JACQJU010000058.1 GCA_016204905.1 Candidatus Gottesmanbacteria bacterium
AGATGGTTGTGGGTTGTAAGTTGTGGGTTGTAAGTTGGCGGAAGACGAGGTAGGAGAGGTAGAGGGAGTAGAGGAAGTAGTAGAAGTAGAAATGGTAGAAGACGGATTCTGGTTTTGTTCGGGCAGGTTGTTCATGTAGAGAAATTATAACATGCTCTTTTCATAAAGTTACTATTTTGTTAAAATAGAGTTTATGTCTGATATTACACTGACAGATGTTAATTTTGAGGCTGAAGTCATGAAGTCTATGACACCTGTTTTGGTAGATTTCTGGGCGGTGTGGTGTGGGCCGTGTAGATTCCAGGATCCGATACTAGAGGAAGTAGCCAATGAATATGAAGGGAAAGTAAAAATAGCCAAACTGAATGTGGATGATAATCCGCAGACTGCGGGGAAATATGGAGTGATGAGTATACCAACACTGATGCTATTTAAGAATGGAGAAGCAGTAAAGACGATGATCGGGGTGCAGCCGAAGGAAGTATTGGCGAGTGAGTTTCATAAGGTATTACAGTAAAATTATTTAAAATCCCAAATCTTTTCCATTTTCTCACAAAAAGATGTGGATATTAGCTTGTTTTTCTAACCTCAGGTAATCGGGAGGAGACCTCGGTTGATAAATCAACCGACACCTCACCTTTACCACTCGGTAAGAAAAACTATACTAATATCCAATTTTGTTCGAAATTAGAAAAGATTTGTTTAAAATTTTCATTATGAATGCTTCATTATATGACGTTATAGTATTGGGTTCAGGTCCGGCTGGTTGGACAGCAGGGATATATGCTATACGAGCCGGACGTAAGACGCTTCTTATCACAGGGATCAGATGGGGAGGACAGTTGATGCTGACTACTTTGGTAGAAAACTATCCTGGGTTTGTGGAGGGGATACAGGGACCGGATCTGATGATGAACATGAGGAAACAGACAGAAAGACTTGGAGTGGAGGTAGTCAATACTGATTTCAGTGAAGCTGATTTTTCCTCTCGACCTTTTAAAATAACTGCGGATAATAAAATATATGAGGCTAAATCTGTAATTATAGCCACTGGTGCTGATGATATATGGCTTAATGTGCCGGGAGAAATGCAACTGCGGGGAAAGGGAGTCTCGACATGTGCTACCTGTGATGCATTCTTTTTCCGTAATAAAGATGTGATAGTGGTAGGAGGCGGAGATAGTGCTATGGAGGAGGCTCTGTTTTTGTCAAATGTTTGCAAATCGGTAACTATAATACACAGAAGAGATAAGTTTAGAGCTTCCAAAATTATGCAGCAGCGGGTATTTGATAACCCGAAGATAAAAATAATTTGGAATAAAGTAGTCACTAAATATATAGGTCCTGATAAGGTGACTGCGGTGGTGTTGAAAGACACCAAGACTGGTAAGGAGGAAGAGTACAAAATAGATGGAGTTTTTGTAGCAATAGGGCATAAACCCAATACGGATAAATTCAGGGGAATAGAACTAGACCCAATGGGATATATTGTAAGAAAAGAAGAGAAAGATAAAAATGGTCTTTTGAAATATTTTTCGGCAACTTCTGTAGCGGGGGTATTCGTTAGCGGAGATGTGCATGACTATAGATATAAGCAAGCAATAACGGCGGCGGCATTTGGGTGTATGGCGGCGCTGGATGCTGATAGATGGTTGGGGGAGAATAGCTGAGGCTTTATTGGTAAGTAATAATAAGTCTGGGAGCAAGTGTGGGAGAACCGTTATAGCTGGTAACAAATTTTCTGCCCAATTTTGCACCTGAGCCTTTTAGTATAAGAGAGAGACTATTTCCCGATACCCAGTCAGATCTATTTATAATCTCTTGGATAACAGGCGTGATAGTGCCTAGTTTATAGCGAGTATTGGCGTTCCATTTCACATTGGAGTTATGATTGATTTTGGATGCGGTTAAGAGACGCTTGGAGGGCAGATTGGTATTGCTAAATGTGAGACTGTTGCCGATAGACTCGCCAGATAGAGTGAAGACCATGCTAATCCATTGGGTGGTGGGTGAGTAAACCTCAAGTTCTGCTGAGATGATTTTGGCACCCCTGGGAATAGATACTTTCTGAAACCTGAGTCCTGTATAACTGGAGGTGGCATCAGAGCCAGTACCAAGCCAGATATTTTTATGAGATGGGTGATATATTTTGTCTAAAATATTGCCGTCTTGATTGACATCATCAGTAGATGAGGAAATAGAGAGAGTGAGAGTTTTTGTTTGAGGAGGAAGTGTGGGGGTAGGGGTGGGGGTAAGTACTTTGGTAATTACAATTGTAGGATAAGTAGTAGGGGAAACACTGGAAGGAGGCGAGATAGTACTGGGGACGAATTGGACAGCACCCGATATTTCACCTTTGTTGCCATAACTTGAGGAATCTGGAGTATAACATTTACCTGTAGTAGCATCACATTCTGGTGGAGTATTGAAATGGTAAAGAGCGAGTGTATTTGTATCATTACTAAAAGGTTGATCTGGTGGTGTAAAGTTAGATTGATATCTTATGCTGTTAGAAATACGAATTTCATCAACTAGTCCGGTGTAAAAATATCCCGAAATACCGCCCATACCATCAGGAGGTTTAGCTATAAGAAGTTGAAGAGGATTATTGGTTGATATATTACATCCGGAAGTATACTGTTGTGTGGACCCTACTTGTGTACCATCAATAAATAATTGTAAATTACATAAGTCACCTGTGGAGAAAGATGAAAGAGCTATATGTGACCATTTATCTGGAGGGATACTCACAGAACTTGATCCACCGACGGTGATATAATTTTGGTTATTTTTCAGAGCAGAGAATATAGGTCTTGTTGTTCCGCTTGTTTCTTGCGTTTCAAGGCTAAATCTGTATAAATATCCATAATCTAAATATGCAGGTGTTTTGGTCAATGTGATTAAACTATAATCTCGAATATAGTTTCCTGAGAGAGGTTTAGTAATATTAATCCAAGCTTCAATTGTAAACGGGTTTGATACTGCAAGTTTTGTAGCAGAATGTACTTGAATATAAGCATTATTTGATGATTCGTTATTAAATTTGGATGCATTTACCCATCCAGTAGGTGGGGTGGGTGATAGATCAGGTGGTGTGGAAGTATATTGCGCTCTGGAGCGATTTTCCTGGGGCTGGAAAACGGTATAAACTGAGAGGGGTATGGTAGCAATGACTAGTAAAGTAGTAATAAAAGCTGCTTTGTAAGGTTTACTTAGAGATTTCCAAGAATCGGGTAAGGCTCTAAACCAGGATTTGAGTTTATCCATAAAAGATGAGGAATCCTCGGATATGATTGGCATTAGAATTATAGTAGAGTGAGATAAGAGATGAAGTCAAGAAGGAAAATAATTATAGATCGATTTTTAGAGATAGTTTTCTTTGGAGGGATATTTATATTGCCGTTAGTTTGGTGGCCGTGGGCAGCAGTGCGATATGAAATCCCCCGTGTCTTTTTCTTCAATAGATGGGTAGAACTGCTATTTTTGTTAAGTATTATCAGTGGTTTATTTAAAAAACCAAAGAATCTCAATGTTGGGTTATTGCTGCTTTTTAATATTTTCATAGTGATAGCCTTGATTTCCTCATTATTGGGGGTGGATTTTACTAAAAGTCTCTTTGGTAATCACCTGCGAGGTGATGGACTGATAACACTGATACATCTGGTGGGATTTTCTGTCTTTATAGCTTTTAATTGGAAAAATTTATTTATAGAAAGACTGGTAAAGATTATAGGTATAGGGATTTTCCTTTTAAGTAGCTGGACGATTTTTACAGCTTTGAGGTTTTATTTATTCCATGATCAAAGTGTCAATATGTGGGGAAATGGATCATTTGGGGTGAGTTTTGGTAATCCAAAGTTTTTGGCGGGGTATCTATTGGTGACTCTTCCTTTTACTTCATATTTAATAAGGCAGTCAAAAAATTTGGGGGAAAGATATTTTGGGATAATATGTTTGGTTTTGCAAATAATAGCGATAGGATTGACCAAATCTTGGGCGGGTTTTCTGGGGGTAGTAATATTTGCTGCGGGGTGGGTAATCCTTAGTAATTTTCGATTTAAGCACTTAGTTTTTGGGGTTTCTATAATTGTTATGTTATTTTTGGCATTTATTTATATACAAAACTATAGAAATCTTGGTTTTGTGCCGGAGGGAAGAGAGAGGATAATACGAAGAAGTTTAATGGGTTTTACTAAACGTCCAGTACTCGGATGGGGGTGGGCAAATACCGACTATGCTATGGAAGATAGTCCTTGGCCGATAGTTTTTGGGCATGATGTTTATGTGGATAAGGCTCACGGAATGATATTGGAGGTTTTGGTGACTACTGGGGTAGTGGGGTTGACGATCTATTTAGCTTTGTTGGGGAAAATGGGAGTAGTGTTGGTGAGGAAGATAAGGGGAGATGGGGGATATAAGGGAACTTTATTTTTGGTTTTTATACTTTATATTTTTCACTCTCAGACAAATATAATATCGATAGGCGAAGAGATATTTTTTTGGTTGATAGCTGGTATTGTAGCTTCAAATGAGGTTTAAAATTCTTTTTATTTTCTTACATAGTAGACCCACAAAACTTACATAAAGGTTTTATCCTAGAGACATATGTTTACACTAATTTTTGCCATAATAGTCGGGTTGGGGATAGCTTATTTTGCTACCCAAAATACTCTGTTTGTGCCGATTATTTTGTCCAATAATACCCCGATAGCTGAGGTGCCACTCTATGTCATCATAATAGGATCTCTTTTTGTAGGTATAGCTATCGCTGCCATCATAAGCGCTGTTGAGAGTCTATCTTCTTCGGTGACTATTTATGGTAAAGAAAGGATGATAGAAAAATTACAGAATAAGATGCATGATATGGAAGTGGAACTGGCTAGACTCAAGGGTGAAAAAGAAGAGAGAAGAGTAGTGGTGGAAGAACATACTCATACTCCAGGAGTCTTAGATAACCTCAGGCATAAACTGCATTTCCGCTAAAATATACTCTTGACAAGCTAAATAATAAAGATTTAAGATAGTGTCAATCTCGCAAGGAAGCGAGAGAGACAGAGAAGTCTTCTTGGTAAGCCGATGTTGACTGAAGGGAAGATTTTTTTTATGGTTAAAAAAATTTTATTGATACTTCGACAAATACTGTCGATAATAATATGAAACTAATACATTATATTGGGGGACTTTTAGTCCTTGGAATCCTTATTGGATACGCCTCGATATATTTTGGAGGAGCTTCGGCGGGAAGTTTTGATCCAGCAGTTATAAATAGTGGGGATACGGCGTGGGTGTTGACTGCGGCTGCATTGGTACTAATTATGACTCCCGGGGTGGGATTTTTTTATGGCGGGATGGTAAGGAGTAAAAATGTAGTTTCTGTTTTAAAGCAATCAATAGTTATTACTGCTTTAATATCTATACAATGGGTGATTCTGGGATATAGTTTGGCCTTTGGTAAGGATATAAGGGGAATATTGGGAGATTTAGTATATTTGGGACTAAGAGGTGTAGGGTTTGCGCCCAATGGTGATTATGCAGGAACGATACCGCATCTGGTTTATATGATATTTCAGGCAAAATTTGCCATCATTACTCCTGCTCTTATTATTGGGGCTTTTGTCGAGAGAATAAGATTCCGGACTTTACTAATCTTTATGCTTTTGTGGAGTACTTTGGTTTACGATCCTGTTGCTCATTGGGTATGGGGGGTGGGAGGGTGGCTCCGAAATATGGGGGCTTTGGATTTTGCCGGAGGGACGGTGGTACATATTACTGCAGGACTCTCGGCTCTGGCTGCGGCAATGGTAATAGGCAGAAGAAGTGGGATCAAACCGGGACAGCTGGTACCAGCATCCAACGTACCGCTGGTGATACTAGGAGGGACTCTGCTTTGGTTTGGCTGGTTTGGATTTAATGCAGGATCGGCTCTATCTGCCTCAGCTTTGGCTGCAAATGCATTTGTAGTTACTCATACTGCGGCAGCAGCATCAGCTCTGACTTGGATGCTTCTTTCTTTTGCTGAAAGTAAGAAACCTTCGGCAATGGCGACGATAACGGGGGCAGTATGTGGCTTGGTTGCTATCACACCAGCCTCTGGCTTTGTGGGACCGATCGCTTCGATTGCAATAGGTATTATTGCCGGGGTAACAACGTATGGTGCACTTTATATCAGAGCAAAACATACATCCATAGATGATTCTTTGGATGTTTTTGCCTGCCATGGAATAGGGGGAATAACCGGAGCGTTACTTACTGGTGTTTTTGCTGAAAAAGCGATAAATGCTCTCGGAAATAATGGACTATTGTTTGGTAATCCAGGGCAATTGTGGACACAAATTATAGCAGTTGCTGCCTCTGCGGCCTATGCTTTCGTGGTGACATATATAATTTTAAAAGTATTAGATAGTTTGATGGGACTGCGAGTACCCAAGAAAGTGGAAGAGGAGGGGTTGGATTTGGCGGTGCATGGGGAGGCGGGGTATAGGTTGTAATTTTATGATACACTAGAATTTATCCTAATAATGAGTTCTAGTGGCAAAATAATATTTTTTCTTTTTTCCTCTTTTATACTGATAGGTATTATTTTTGTGTGGTTTGTGAAGTTTCCCTCGATACAAGCTCAAGGAATAATAATATCACCTCTAGGTAGTGAGAAAACGGTGCCTACACCGGTAGATTCACTGTTTGAAAAAGTGACTAATAGGGAAACTATAGATAATTTGAATACTAATGAATATTTTCCTAAGAGTTTGGGTATGGAATCTAGCGATGATTTGGATCTAGAGGTGGAGTCTTATATTGCCTTTGATAGAGAGAGCCGAAAAATACTGCTAGGAAAAAATATCACGAGAAAATTGCCGATTGCGTCTTTGACAAAAATTGCTACGGCGATAGCGGCATTGGAAAATGGTGATTTGGATAGAGAATTGGTGGTGTCATCGGCGAGTGCAAACATAGGGGAAGCAACGATGGGGCTAACTGCCGGTGAGAAGATAACGGTGGAAGAAGCACTTTATGGACTCATGTTGCCATCTGGGAATGATGCTGCCGAGACCCTGGCTGAGGGTTTGGGTAAGTATGATTTGGGTACTCCTCAAGAAGAAACTGATGGAGGTGGTGCTAGGGCGTGGTTTATGCAAAAGATGAATGAAAAGGTACAGTCTCTGGGACTTTTTGATAGTTATTTTTTCAACCCTTCAGGATTGGATGGGGAGGATATTGAAAATACCAATTTTTCTACGGTTTTGGATATGGCTGTTTTGACTAATTATGCATTATCTAATAGAACTTTTTCTCAAGTAGTGGATACGAGGGAGAAAGTATTTGATTATAAAGCTCGATATCACAAAGCTTTTTATCTCTATAATATACTCAGTTTTGAGGGGAGTTATCCGGGGATAAAAGGGGTAAAACCGGGGATATCTATATTTGCTGATGAGACTCTGGCTTCCTATAATGAAAAAGATGGGAGAAGAATAATAGTCATTCTTTTGGGGAGTAAACATACTAAAGATGATGTGGTGAAAATCTATGATAAAATTTTTGGTGTGGAAAAATGATGCTATGCTATTTTTAGGCCTTTATTTTATTTTAAAGGGTCCTATTTTCCTCGTTTTGCTGAGGTCGCCATACGTTTTTTTCCGCACCTCCCAAATCATCCAGTCGTTGGCCTCCGGCCAACTCGTGGTAATCTGGA
>JACQJU010000001.1 GCA_016204905.1 Candidatus Gottesmanbacteria bacterium
ACGATTACTGAAAACCGAGTAAGTGCGGATGTCAACAATCCTACTTACCGCTATACTTATGAGCCTGGGATGATATTGCCTCTTTATAACTCACTCGGTAAAACTCAAGTCTCCTGGCAAGAAGTAGCACCGTGATAGTTAGTTAGACAATTAGTTAGTTAGTAAACCTCAGAGACATTTTCATATTTTTGGTTGACTTATTTTTCCTTTAATGTAAAAATTTTATTGATGAGGTTTTACAAATTGTCACTGCTTTTAGTATTGGGGATAGTTCTGGCGGGGATGACGGCGGTAGGGATAAATTTGCAAAACAGTCAAGAGACTAGGACTAGAGCAGCGCCGTTTTGTCATCCCTTATGTGCTACTGAACCTTCGTGCTGTGCTGAAATATTGCGACAACTGAAAGAAGTGGGTGAAGATATTTATGATCTGCCGGATAGTGAACAACCTTATCATGCCTGTGAGTGGGATGCCGGCAATGCGGATACTAACTATAGAGGATACTGCAAGCCATCAACCTGTAGTCAATTGCCAGAGGGGTTAAAGTATCGAGGTCGCTGTGGATGGTATTGGTCTTTTCATGAAGGTTACACTAACAGCCCCAATGGATATGGATGTATGATAGGTGATACCGAGGCAACAATGAGACCAATATGTGGAGGTGGAGGAAATCCCACCAATACACCTCGCCCGACAAATCCCATACAACCTACTAATACTCCAAGACCAACGAGAAGGCCAACAAGAGTACCTAGGCCAACTAAAGTACCTACAGCAACTAGGGTACCTCCAACGCCTACCCCAGTTTATATACCAGTGACGGTAACGCCAAATCCCTCGGTAACTATTGCTCCAAATATTCCTACTCCCACTGCAATGATAATTTATATTACATCAACACCTGTTCCGAGTATAGAAAACCCTCCAGATTTTACCGATAATAATCTGGTTAATACTCCTGTGCCGAGTCAGACAAGTATTACTAACCCAATTGGTGGCGCTTGGGATAGTTTGGTTGGGTTTATTTCAGACACAAAAGAAGAAGGAATGAATATCTTTGGCAATATATGGAAAAATCTAACAGAATTTACCCAGACAGTAGCGCCATAAATAGCGTCTAGTTAGAATAAAATCTTTTGATCTAGTTTGTATGAGTTGACCTAATTTTCCTTTAGTGCAAAAATAGTAGGATATGATTACTAAGAAAGATTTAAATGATGCGATAGAGACAGCCATAGTTCAGATAATTGAATCCGTAAGTAAGGCTTTAGAAAATTTAGCAACAAAAGATGAAATGGATGGTGGTTTTCAAAAGATTGATAAAAGGCTTCATGGAGTAGAGAAAAGACTTGATGGGATAGATTTGAAACTTACAGATTTAAGAAGAGATGTAAATGATATCAAAGCAGATTTTGTGACCTCCAAAGAATTTGAAGATCTAAAAGATGAATTAAAAAATTGAAAGATTTTCCTTCATGAGATCTTATCAACCCCCTGGGCTATTTAACAAAAATATATCTCTTTTTCTTGTCATAGGTATCCTTCTAGCAGGTTTGACGGCAACTAATATATTACTTAAGCAGGAAAATGTTGAACCACCCACTTTGGCCTCTGGTACTGGAAGTTGCAGTGGAGATCCGAATAGCGATAATAATGGCTGTATTAACGGAGGAAACTTAACTAATGGTTGTAATTGGATATGTCAATCGGAAATACCACCAGGTACGACCTTAACAATTCCATCATGCTGTGAGACTGTGGCAAAAACAGGAGATCCTCATGCATGTTGCTTTGACGCTTTAAGAAGGTGTACCCAGTCGACGTGTGATGCTATCCCTGAGGAGAACAGAAAAACATGCGGGGATCCTCCTGGACCTTGTCGTTGCGGTCAGCTTTGGGCATTGGGGTACAATTGTTCTGGTGGAAGTGGCAATCCCACCAATACACCCCGCCCGACTAATCCCCTCAAACCAACCAATACTCCAAAACCAACCCCCAAACCTACTAGAAAACCTAGACCAACTAAAACACCTAAGCCTACGAAGATACCTCCGACATCAACCCCAGTGTATATACCAGTGACGGTAACGCCCAATCCTAGTGTAACAATTGCTCCTAATGTTCCTACGCCTACTACAATGATAATTTATATTACAACAACACCAATACCTATCACTGAAGCTCCTCCGGATTTTTCCAATAATAATCTAGTTAATACACCAGGGCCTAGTCAGACCAGTATTTCTAATCCAATTGGTGGCGCTTGGGATAGTTTGGTTGGGTTTATTTCGGACGCAAAAGAAGAAGGAATGAATATCTTTGGCAATATATGGAAAAATATTTCAGAATTTACTCAGACCGTAGCGCCGTAAGATAATATATGTTACTCTTTAAATAGCATGAAAAAATTAACCAAATTGCCTCTTTATATCGGTATGGGGGTACTTATGTTAAGTTTACTTTTTACAGCTTATCAAGTAACTAATAGTGCTCCAGCCCTACAGACCCAAACGCAGGCGACTACAGATAAAGTACAAGTACAATTAATTCCGGCAAAGGGTACATTTCCTATAGGAGAAGAAGTAGAATTAGCTTTTACTTTAGTTTCAGATCAAGAGGTAGGAGGTAGCGATCTGGTAGTACGTTTTGATCCAACTTTTGTCAACATTTTTCCAGATAAAATATCAGCTGGCAATCAATTTGGTTTAGCAAGCGTAAATATAACTAATATTGCCAAGGGAGAAATGATAGTTTCCTATGTTGCCAAAAACAAAACAGGTGAGAAAAACGCTATACTGGGGAGTATCAAGATGGTCGGCCTCAAAAAGGGACAAACTGTAATAAAT
>JACQJU010000060.1 GCA_016204905.1 Candidatus Gottesmanbacteria bacterium
ATTCAGCATGAGCTTGATTTGGTAACTAAATTAAGAGATGAGAAATATGAAAAAGTATTAAGTCAGCTAGAAAATGTTAGTTACATAGATGGAAGAGTTGCATTTGTGTCTGCTAACGAAATAGAGGTAAATGGACCCGCCTTCGCTAAAGCTACGGCGGGCAAGCAAAAATATACAGCTAAGAAATTTATTATCGCTGCTGGCTCAACCGCTACAGTACCACCTATTGAGAATATAAAAGAGGTTGGTTATATCACCCATATTGAGGCTTTGAAACTCAAACAACAGCCAAAAGAATTGATTGTGGTAGGTGCAGGACCATTAGGACTTGAATTTGCCCAAATGTATGCTCGGTTTGGAACGAAAGTAACAATTCTTCATAGAGGCTCTTCTATTTTCCGAGGTGAAGAAGAATTAATAACTCGCTTAACAGAAATTCTTATCAATGAAGGAATAATCATCAGAACGGGCGTAAAAGTGCAATCTGTCCGCAAAGAAGGAGACAAAAAGATTGTTTCTTATACCTTTGATGGCAAAACAGAGGAAGTATCAGGAGATGAAATTTTACTTGCTGTTGGGAAAACCCCCAATACACAGGGATTAGAACTTGGGAAAGCAGGCGTTGAAATCGATGAGAAACAAGCAATAAAAGTCAACAAAAATTTTCAAACATCACAGCCACATATATTTGCAGTTGGTGATGTCATAAATTTAGCACTAAGACAAGAGCCAATAGCAGGGAGAGAAGGAACATTGGCTACTGAAAATGCCTTAAAAGATACGCAAAATTCCATTGATTATAATTCAGTTCCTTGGACTATCTTTACTGACCCACAACTAGCCGGCGTAGGATTTACAGAGGAAGAGCAGATGAAACATTTTGGAACGTGTATGTGTAAAACCGTTTCTTTTAAGGATGTACCGAAAGCACTTATTATTAACAGAACAGAAGGGCTGATTAAAATGGCAATTCATCCTGATACTAAACAAATTATGGGAGTTCATATCTTAGCTCCCAATGCAGGTGAACTGATTGCAGAAGCCATGATGTTAGTTAAAAACAAAAACACAACTGATGATGTTATTAACTCTCTACCCATGTTTCCAACTCTTTCAGAAAGTATTAAGATAGCCGCGCTGTCATTTACAAATGACATAACTAAATTAAGCTGTTGTGTTTGAGAACTATATATAGTAGGATGTCTTGACCTGCCAGAGATGACAGGTTTTTAAACTCAAAATTGAATAAAAACGAAAGGAGGTGAAAAGTAAAATGAAAAGATTCTTAATAGGTACAGCTGCAACTGCAATCATGTATGCGAGTATGGCAGTTCCTGCCTTTGCGGCCAATCCAGCTGGTGCACCTGCCACCCAGATAGGGACAACAGTAGCAGATTTTGCTCAAAGCTCTGATCCAAATTTTGGACAGGTAGTGTGTAAGCCAGCAGCACTTAGTCAAATAGAGGATGATGGAACTCTATTGTTCTTAGGTCTTACCCCACCAGGCAATACTCCATAAGGCGGCGTAGTAATGTCAAGTCGGCTTGACATGTTATATAATAAAATCTACTATGAATTGGAAACAATCGATAGCGGATGTTAAAACTATCGCGGTTGTGGGACTATCGGATAAACCGGAACGCTACAGCTATCAGGTTGCTGAGTATCTAAAATCTCAGGGATTTAGAATAATTCCTGTGAATCCCAATATAGATGATGTTTTAGGAGAAAAAGCTTATCCTGATCTTTTATCTATACCTTCTGATATTAAAATAGATCTGGTGGACATTTTCAGACGATCGGAAGAAGTTGTCCCTCATGTAAAAGAAGCTATTAAACGAGGAAATATTAAGACTATCTGGATGCAAGAAGGAATAGTCAATGATGAAGCCAAGAAACTAGCAGAAAGCCAAGGTATGAATGTGGTGATGAATTTTTGTTTGATGAAATCTTATAAGAAGATTAATAATTAAGCAATTTTGGTAGCCAGATCCTCCGCCCAATCGGTAACTTTTTTTTCGTTGTTTTCTTGATCAAAATAAAAACCGTCGATACGAAGTGAGGTGGTAATAAGTTTTCCGCCGATATTTTTGACAAAATTTTCCAGATGATCAACTGCTCCGGTAAAATAGGCAAACGATGAGTCTCCTAAACCGTAGATAGCAAATGGTTTACCTGGGAAATTTTTATCTTTGGCTTTTTCCAGAAAGGGTAAATAGTCTTGGTGCGGTTGCCCTTCTTTGCCTTGGTAATCCCAACTAGGTGAACCCAATATAATAAGATCGTAGTTGCCAATCTCGCTGGGGTCGGCCTCGCGGACATTTTTTACTACGACTGAATGCTGGTGCTTTTTCAGCACATCGACAATAATACCACTGGAAAGAAAAGTTCCTCCAGAATTGCTGGCGTAAATGAGGAGAATATTCATGTCTATATGTATATTAGCAAAGTTTTTGAGTGCTGTATATTAATATTTCAATAATAAATAGATCTGTAAAAAATAAAGGAGTGCAG
>JACQJU010000082.1 GCA_016204905.1 Candidatus Gottesmanbacteria bacterium
CTTATACGAAAAATATAAATGGCTTTCTTGCTTAGATATCCATAACGATCCTTGGACAAGGAAAGATTTTGCCAATAATATAGAGCCCCTAAGGAAAAATCCTCCAACTCGCGTGATTCCCTTCAAAAATATTATTAACAAGCTAAAAATATCTCCTGTCGATTTAGACTATCTACTCATGGCCCAAAAATTTGTTTATATCAAAGACGCACGGGATGATTATCGAAGACAAAGCGTCTACCATGCTCTCCCATTTTTTGCAGAAATAGGCAGAAGAATGGGTATCGCGAGAATTGATGTCAGTTACCTAAAACAGGCTGAAATTATAGGATTTTTTGCTGGCCAGGAAAAAATTTCTTCCTCTCTAATTGGCGAAAGAAAAAGAGGTTTTATAGTCTATTTAGATAAAAAAGAGACATTAGTCTGTTTGCAGGGAAATGAAATAAAGATTGCACTAAGAGAATTCAGATTATTGAAAAATGAAAAAAAAGAATTGGAAATAGTAGGAAGAATCGCCTCATCCGGCAAAGCTTCAGGGCGAGTGGTTATTGTTCGAGGTGTGAAAGACTTAGGCAATGTAAATACAGGAGATATTCTAGTAGCTGTGACCACCCATCCAGATTATGTACCCGCCATGCGTAAAGCTGCGGCCATCATCACCGATGAAGGAGGAATCACTTCACATGCGGCTATAGTCTCTCGGGAATTTAGTATACCGTGTATCGTCGGCACTAAACATGCTACATCGATACTGAAAGATGGAGACCAAATAGAAGTAAATGCAGTTGAGGGAAAGATTACGCAGAGGCTTTAGCGGTCGACATATTTCGCTACATTATTATTGTGTTCCTCTATAGTTTTTGCTGGATGGATCTTTCCATTTTTATCTGACACATAATAGAGATAATCAGTTTCCGGCGCATTTATCACTGCTAGTATCGCCTCCAACCCTGGATTAGCTATCGGTGTTGGCGGTAGTCCTACTTTCAAGTAGGTATTATAAGGAGAATTCAATTTTAGATCTTCAAATGTCAACTCTCTCTTCCACCAGCTTTTTTCATTTGACTGATAACCTACTATATACTGAACAGTAGCATCAACATCCAATTTCATCCCCAATTTTAGACGATTGAGTATTATGCTGGCAACCAATGGCCGATCCTCATCTAACATCGCTTCACGCTCGACCAGAGAGGCAATAATGACAACTTGATCAAGTGTAAACCCTTGATTTTTCGCTTTTTCGACAACATTTGCCGTGACTTTATTATTAAAATTGTCAGTAAAAATATTTACTACCGCAGTAGCCGATGCATCTTTGGGTATTAGGTAAGTATCCGGAAACATATATCCTATTTTAGCCACTTTGAGAAATTCCACTTCTGGAATAGAGAGTTCCTGGGACAATTTAGTGGCAATTTCTTCATTTCTCCATCCCTCCAGAGTAGTCAGCCAGACATCCAAAGTGCCATGCGTCAAGTTATTGGCAATAGTTTGCATGTCTTCTGCAGGCGAAATCCTAAAGTCTCCGGATTGGATATTCTGTTGCAGCCCGCCATATCTAACATACAAGAAAAATGCCACTGGATCCCTGATCAAACCTTCTGTCTGGAGTCTCTTTGCAATAGTTCTCACATCTTCACCTCTTTTTATAACAAAAATTTTAGACTCCGTAGCTTTAGCATCCACCGGAGCATTCGCCTGTTGCCACCAGAAATAACAAAATGATGTAATGAGGATGACAAGAAAGATAAAAAGTATAAATCTTTTTTTCATTCAATCTTATATATTGGCAGATTTGGCAGCGTCTGGGTAGCTTCTTTCAGTCTCCACTTATCAGTGGAATACAATATACATAGTATATCATTCTTGTCCACTTTTTCATCAATTCTTCGCTCTAGGTAGATACCTGCTCTTTTATCAGTAGGACAACCCAATATCTTGGCAATAGCAGTCAAATTAAAATTATCAAAAGAAGTGATTAGACCATGATGTTTGGCTGCTACCTCATGACTATATTGCCCTAAGTGTATATCTTTTACTTCGACCTCTTCACGACCTCCTTGTATTTTAATTATTTCCCTCATCTTTGAAAGAGCCTTACCACTAGTTAATAATAATCGAGCGAGTTCTTCTCCTTCACCCGGATTAGATCTCGCCCTGGTACTATCTAGACAAAGATCAAGTAGTTTGCCAGCAAGTCTTAGTGCCTTTGCCTCCAGTACCAATGGTCTATCTGTTTCTTGATAGAGCACTTTAAGCACATCTCTGGCCTCCAGTGCCGGCCCAACGCCATGCCCAGCCGGTTCTAAAGTATGATTAATATCAATAGTTAGTTTTATATCAAATTTTTTCGCCAAAAAGGAAAATTTTTTGGATACTATCTCGGCATCTTGGAAATGCTTTATTTTCAAAGTTGGCCCTACAGGAATATCCAATATAATATGGTTTGACCCAGAGGCAATTTTCTTGGCCATGATAGAGACAATAATTTTGTCAAATGATTCAAAAGATAGGGGTTGTTCTACTTGGATGATGATATCATCAGCAGGTGCTAATCCTAGGTGGCCTCCCCAAACAATACAGCCTCCTACTTTGTGAACAAACTTCTCAATCTTCTCCGGTGGAAAAGTAACCGGAGCTAATACTTCCATCGTATCAGCAGTACCCGCTGGTGTAGTTATCGCTCGAGAAGAGTTTTTTGGTATTTTAAATCCAGCTGCAGCCACGATAGGTACCAATATCATCGTCGTCCTAGTTCCTGCTAAACCACCAGTGGAGTGCTTATCAGCAACAATCCCGCTGAACTTCAGTTTGGTCCCAGTCTCTGACATAGCTTTGGTGAGGAAATATAACTCTGATGGAGAAAATCCCTCTTTAAATCCCGCCGCTACAAAATATGTCGTCAGTATAGGTCCCAATTTTTCATGGGAGACTTCATCCATGAGGGCAAAAATTTCCTGGTAATTGAGCTTTTTACCCAGTAGTTTTTTTTTAATAGCAGCAATAGCTTCAAAAGTCTGATTGGGTGGATCTTTGTGTTTCTTCATCAAAATTTCACCAGGCGGGCCGTAACGACCAGCCGCTTGAGATAAGTACCCGCAGGAACGCAGGTAACAAGAGTGGTATAAGAATCATCGTATTTTTGCTCCAAAACCGATAAATCATCAGGACTAGTTACTCGCATCTCCTCTACTTGATAACGATAAGCTACATTATTGACACTATAATAAATATCATCACCCCGATTTAGATCAGGTAGTTTGGAAAAAATAGTATGGTAGTTTTTAGGATCATATAACCAGACTATCGTCGAATGGCCAAACAGTACCGACGTACCATATTCCCCAGGCATCGCTGAACCCGCCCAATGGATGATACTCTTATTTAGGTCCTCACTACCGACTCTTACTTCAGCATTTTCTATTTTCAGCTTTGGGATGGATATACTATAAGAGACTATTTCACTTTCAATTCTTTGGGGCGATGCTTTGGGAAACCAATTACTCGCTTTTGTATAATCCACCCCCGCCTCAGCAGCAAAAACCTCTGAATTTTGGGCCGCAAGTATTCTATTTTCCAAAGCTTCGGAAATAATTTTTTCCGGAATTGGTTTAATAATACCTATAAAACGTGGAGCATAAAAAAGCTCAAAAGCAATAATAGGGTAGGCTACCCAGCCTATCAAAGAAAGGCCCGTAAATACAAAAAATGTCGAAACCAAAGAAAAAGCCCTGCGGAAACGCTGTGGCTTTTGTTTTACATACGAATAGAGTGCCATAATACCACTATAGCATGGGTTTTCAGGAGCCTGCAATTGTCAAGGCTATATTTTGGGATTTAAGGGGAAGTTTATCTTTGCCAAATGGAAATGGTGAATCTATACTCATCTCCACCCCCACTATACTTCTTTCTTTTCTCAAATAGTCTTGAGCATCACTAAGCGATTTTCCCGCCAAATCTCTTTGTATTTTCTCGAGTGGTACTTTGGGCAGAAGAGAAGCGCTTATTATAGAGGAAGCCTTATAAGATCCATCTTTCTCTTCTTTTATATCATTTACTTTGATATTAGTTCGTGTCGGCGAAAATTCATATCCCGGCGGTATATTGTTCACTAGTATTACCCGAGCTAATTCGTTAAGATCGCTCGTCCTATAAGCTTGGGCCTTGATTTGTGCCGTCAGGGCCAATTTGAGAGCTGTTGTCTCAGCATCTATATTTTTATCAAATTTTTTATTCACCACATTTACTTCCATAGACTCATCCAATATTTTTTCCTCTTCACCTTGCTTTTCAAATAGGGCGGTTTTGGCTTTTTCTTTCAATTCAGTTGATAAATCAGTCAACAAATTATCTTGATCTGCTTTCGAAACTACCGAGACCGATCTACTCGTACCACCGGATAAAGCCTCATTATTTTTAGCCGTATAAGATGAAGAGGGAAAATCAGCAAATGTTAGGTTATTGCCACCGCCCAAATTTCCCTCGGGGCCTATTACGCTAGCTGTTATTTTGGCATCGGTCTTACCATATGTTAAACCTTCTCCGGTATCCGAGGCCGATGCTACATTTACATCACTATCCAAGCTAAATTTCAAATTATTTGCCAGCAATATTGTTCCTTTGGGAAAAGTTTTACTCCCACTTGTAGTCTTATTAAAAATAGTCACGCTACCCCGAGCCGGATTACCGACATTTTTCTTACCAGTTGTTTTAGCTTCTTTCTCACCACTTACTTCTGTTTCGATAGTTTGCGCTGGCATAGTCAAACTCTCAGAATCTACAGTTTGCGTATTGGCCGAAAGTATAATCTCTACCTCTTTCTGCATGGACTCTACACCCACCAGCAGTCTAACTTCCGCTTTTGGTATCTGATAATAAGCATAAACTCCTACTCCTCCCAGTGCCAAAAGTATTATTACTATTATTATGATAGGCAAAAATCTTATTCCTCCGAGTGATGGGAGGTGGAAATTAGCAAAATGGAATTTCGGAATATGAACACTTGGTAATTTAATCCCAGATAATTTTTTAGGTGGAGGTGCTATCTCTTCTGGAGTCCTTTCTACGCTTATTATTTCCTCTTCCTCTATAGGCGCTTCTTCCAAAACATCTTTATTTTTATGAAATCCCAATAATCCTGCTTCATCTTTTATTTCCTCTTCATCACGCCTTACCTCTTTTTCTTCTGCTTTGGCACCAGCTGGAACTTCCTCTTTAACCTCCGTAGTCTTAAATTCATCAGCATTTACAGTCTGTATAATCTCTGCAGCAGCCGACTCTACCAGTGCATTAATAACATCATCTTTCGACAACGCTTCGATCTTGGGTATATGCAAAAAAGCGCCATTTTTATGCCACGGGTGCTTGACAAGCTCCTCTGCTAAACTTTCCAGGTTAGAACTTTCATCATAAAGAAGCACGCGGGAGGGCAAAACTTCATTTGATATAAGTTTTTTTAGAGCCTCTTCTACAGATTGTAAAAAGTTTTCACCGCGAGCGTGAGTAATATTTTCATAAATTTTACCTACTCGAAGAACTGATAGGGTCAAATTTTTAGGCCCTACACCCAGAAGTATCGCACTCGAAGGAGAGTTTTCCCGCGTTTTGAGGAAATGTGCCAGAGCCTCTGGAAGTTCTATAAAGCCTAGGGGAGTCAGAGAAAGTTTATGAGTCAATTTTTTGAGTTCTAGGAGCGTAGACTGTTTTATTTTATTGGCTTCTATAAATTCAACAGGTAAACCAAAAATTACTTTCTCGACAATCTTATCGGGAGGAAGACTATTTTCTGCTTGGGATATAGCTATATTTGCTGCCTCAACTAGATCTTGTTTTTCCTCTATAGTACTATTGCCCTGTCCGATTATAGCTATCTTACTTCCTCTGACCTCCCAGACGATAGCCGCCATCGTTTCCACCCCTACTTTTAGCGTGAGGAAATATTCTTGCGGTTTGTCTTTGGGCAATAGTTTATCAACAAAAGACATGACTAAAATATTGTAAGACAAAAAAGTATTCTTTACAAATTGTTTTACCAATTCTCAATCATCACTATCAGGAGCTGAAGGGGGAGAATACGTCAGTGATGTGGCTGGTGAAGTCCAGCGTATCGCATCAAAGAATGTCCGAGATCCAATCCCAGAGTATTTGACTTTCACAGTTAGGGAATCAGCATCATCAGCTAACTTAAAGGATCGTTGCAGTTTAGTCCAGTTATGGGAAGTCTTCGGAAAAACCAGTTCATAATTGGTTTTGGTTATAGTTCCAAAGGTGTTTTTCTTAGTAGCCAGAACTGTTGCTTTAATAAACCCAGAGCTAATAGTATAAGGTAGTTTATTCCATGCAGTAAGGGTAAATGTAGTTCCCTTGGGAACTTTATATTTAGCAATAGGTTGACTCAGTGACTTCGTAGGATTGCCTGTAGTAAGTGTCGTCATCTGAAATGATGAGCCTCCTCCATAAGATTCACTGGTTACTCTTTTGTCACCAGCTGCTAAATGCTTTCTCTCCCAGTAATCCGGCGTTCCATCATTATTTGTATCGATGTCAAACCCAACATTGGTAATCCCAGGGGTCGGGGTACTAGTAGGTTTAGGGGTGGGAGTTTTTGAGGGAATAGGTGTTGGAGATTTTATGGGCGTAGGAGTTTTGGTTGGTATTTTGGAAGGAATAGGAGTGGGAGATTTGGTTGGCGAAGGAGCAATAAATAAGCCATATGTATTTGTATGTCGTTCGTCGTAAGTCCACATTGGTAAGTCAATTTTATAAGTAGAAGCTATCGATATAGGCCATACATACAGAGTGTTTATCCCCCAACCTCCCAATGAAGGATTAAAATAGTACGGATTTGGAACATCATCTGGCGATGCCATCGCCCCTATTTCCAGTTGGCCATTATTATCTAAATCAGCAATAAAAGGATTAGATAGAATACTATATGGTATAGATATACTAGTGATTTGGTTACCATTTATATCGAGAGCATATAAACTTCTAAAATTACTACCTATAAGCAATTCTTGCACTCCGTCATTATTAAAATCTGCCAAAGCCATACCTGACGTAAAATTGGGATAAGTACTACTATTTGAGTTAGGAAGGTCTAATCGTTTTTGAAATTTACCATCTGCTGAGTAGATACAGACTTTCCAAAGTGATGTTTCAATAGCAACTCCTAATTTTCCACCGGGAAGTAACTTTCCAACAGCAGGTGGAGCCAATGCTGGGTTACCTTGTGCCTCTAGGGGATTTGTGTTTCCACACAGCTCAGTGATGGGCCATCCACTAACATATTCACCAGTTCCTTTCCAAGCCATAATTCGACCGTGAGCTTGGTATACATTATAGTGTGATACTCCTACTGTTGCAGTAATATCTAAAAGTCCATTGTTGTCCAAATCTACAAGTGTTGGAGGACTCCATATTGTTAAATTAGTTCCCTCGATTACATCCATAGTTTTAGGCCACCCAGTAAGCTCTTTGCCGTTTAAATCTAATACGTGTACTTTAGAAGGATACTTATTTTCATTAGGAAACCAATAAGTCTCAACAAGCACAATTTCTTTTTTAGCATCACCTGCGACATTACCTACGGCCGCTTGTACTAATGCTGGGTGAGTACCTATTTGAAATGGATACCCACTCCGCTCTATTCCTTGGTTATTTAATATATGAATTTTATCTAGACCATCGCTCGTAATAATTTCTGGTTTACCATCAAAGTCTAAATCATCTACTACCATGAGAGGATTACGATAAGAACTAACATCATATTTATCGATCAGAAATTTTGGCCATGATGAAGAATACAAAAGTCCTGAGGCAGAAAATACCCACACGCCATTTCGCATGTAACATGTATATCCAGTCGATATATTCTCACACTCGTTAAAAACATTTGAAATTATTATCTCTTTTTTGCCATCCCCATTTAAATCGATTACAGCAGGATTACTTGTGTAACCACCTGTAGCATTAGAATGATGTCCGCCTATATATTGAGGCCACCCTGGTAAGTATGTACCGTTATTTTGAAAAATATGAACATACCCATCACTCGATCCTGATAGTATCTCTTTTTTGCCATCATTGTTGATATCTATAAATATTGGATGATGATTAAGCACGTTTATACCACGTCCTTTCATCACGGCAGACCAAGTATTATTTGCAGCAATATTAGTTGTTGTTGCCGCTCTCGATCTATTCTCCGTCTGTTGGAGTGCATTAAACACAGAGGCAGGAAGAGTGATAGAAAGAAGAAGGAATACAAAAAATGCAGCTTTATACTTTTTCGGAAGAGAATTCAATATATCTCTTAGAGCACCTAACCAAAGTTTTATCTTCAAGACAAGTGAAATATCAGGATCAGTGGAAATAACCGGCATTAGGATAATAGTAGATTCCTGAGGAAAGAATTGTCAAGCATGGAGAAGTGAGAAATCACTTAACAGTGGCATATATTCGTCTTATTCCCGATCCCAATGATTCCTCTTTGAAGATTTTAAAATAACCAAGAGCTTTGGTTGAAACTACATGCGGTCCGCCGCAAATTTCTTTGGAGAAATTGCCTACACTATATACTTTTACTTTTTCTGGATATTTTTCGCCCTCAACATAGAGAGCTCCATTGGAAATAGCATCTTTTAGGGGTAAAATTTTCATATCCACTTTGAGGTCTTTTTGAATTTGTTCGTTTACTACTTTTACTACTTTTTCTACCTCTTCTACTTTTAATTGTTTCGGATGAGTAAAATCAAACCGCAATCTCTCTGCTGTAATATGACTTCCTTTCTGTCTCACATGTTTACCAAGAACTTCCCTTAAGGCTTGCTGTAAAAGATGTGTCGCGGTGTGTAGTTTTACTACTTGTTCACTATGATCAGCCAGTCCGCCTCTAAACATACCAGAAGAAGTACTCCGGGAAAGATTCTTGTGGATCTCAAATTCTCGCCTAAATTCTTCTTCATCAATTCTTTGACCTTTAATTTGTAATATTTCCTTAGTGATTTCCAGAGGAAATCCATAAGATTGATAGAGATCAAAAGCCACCTTAGCATCTGCTTTTTGTATGGATTCCAATATTTTGAGTCCTTTGCCCAAAGATTTAGCGAATTTATTCATCTCCTCATCTATAATTTCTTCAATTTTTCCTTCCCCAGTATTATTGTCAAAATAAATCCCCTGATACATCGCCTTTACACTCTCTACTATAGCAGAAAAATCAGGCCTGGGCTCAAATCCGCCCATCAGGAAGTGCATTTTCACAGCCGCTCTCCTCAGAAGCCTTCTGGCTACATAGCCCTGTTCTTTATTGGATGGCATTATTCCATCAGCTATCAAAAAAGTAGCTGCTTTTATATGATCAACAATAATTCTCATAGATGGTTTATTTACCGCATCTTTATATGATTTATCGGTCATTTTCTCTATTTCTTTTATCAATGGTTGATATAGATCAACAGAAAAAATATCCGATCTGTTCTCAGAAACTGCTACCAATCTTTCCAGTCCTCCACCAAAGTCTACATTTTTTTGCGGTAATTCCTGAAAGCTTCCATCACTTTGTTTCTGATACTGCATAAAGACACTATTTCCTATCTCCAAAAATCTGCCACAGTCACAATTAGGATGGCATTTTTCTCCAAATTTTGGATCATGTTTCAGACTACTAAATTCAAAAAAGACCTCACTATCTGGACCACCCGGTTCACCCGGTGGCATACGATCTGGCACTCCTGAGCGAGACCACCAGTTTTTCTCCACGCCATAACTAAATATTCTCTCTCCTTCTTTTGCCTCTATTCCAACATTTCGGAAAATCCCTTTCCAAATTTCTATAGATTCCGTATCTTTGGGTACTATTTCATTTCCTTCAAAAACACTGACATATAATCTTTTCGGATTAAGTCCCAAAACTTTTGTCAAAAATTCAAAAAACCACGGAAGTTGTTCTTTTTTGAAATACCCGCCTGCATCGCTATGCGAAGCATTGCGGGCAGGATCCCCCAGACTCCAATTACCCAGCATCTCAAAAAAAGTGGTATGGCGATTATCACCAATCTCTTCTATATCCTGAGCCCGGAAAGATTTCTGACTATTAACCAACTTAGTTCCGAGCGGATGCGCTTCACCCAAAAGATAGGGAATAAGTGGCTGCATACCGGATCCGACAAAAAGAGTCGTCGGATCATTTTCTGGCACCAGCGATGCTGAGGGAATTTCTTTGTGATTTCTAGGCGATTCTTTGAAAAAATCCAAATATTTTTGTCTTACTTCTTTCCCAGTCATGCCGCTATTATAACCCAAAAATACTTGACACGAAAGAATTTCTTATATAAAATCACAAACTAAAGATTGAATCGTCCCTCATGTAGATTTACTACATGAGGGTTTTTTTGATGGTGCTAAGCAGTCAATTACTTGTAGTCACAATCAATTTATATTATTATAACTTGCTAGATTAGAAAGAGAACAATCTATATGATAGTCATGAAATTCGGTGGCACATCGCTGGGCAATGCAAAGCGCATCAAAGACGTCGCCAAAATAGTAGGAAGTTATTATAAAAAACACGGCGATGAAGCAATCGTGGTTTCTGCTATGAGTACCGTAACAGATCTACTTATCAAATGTGCTAATTTAGCAGAAGAAAGAAATAGAAAAGAGTTGGATAAACACTTTTTACTTATTCAAAATCTTCACAAGAAAACTGTCCTGGATTTGAGTCTGAAGCCTGATAGAGAAAAAAACTTATTGCAAATTATTCATAGTTTAACAAATAATTTAAAAAAACTGTTAGAGAGCATCATGACACTAGGCGATGTTTCCAAGAGAACTCTTGATTTAGTTTCCTCTTATGGTGAGAGAATCTCTATTCACCTAGTCTCTTACGCTTTAGAAAATTTCGGTTTAAAGGCCCAAGCCTTAGAATCCAGTAATTTTATATTAACGAATGATAATTTTGGAGATGCCGATCCACTTCTTGATCAGTCACGCAATAAGCTCAAGCCAAATATAAAAAAACTTTTAAATAAAAAGACGATTCCTGTTATCACCGGTTTTATAGGTGCCACTAGAGACGGAGACATAACCACTCTCGGACGGGGAGGTTCTGATTTTTCCGCAACTATTGTAGGTTACTGTTTAGACGCACATGAAGTCTGGATCTGGACAGATGTTGATGGCGTGATGACAGCAGATCCTAGGATTATAAAAGATGCCAAAACTATCAAGTCCATTTCTTATAATGAAGCAGCAGAATTATCTTATTTTGGCGCTAAAGTCCTGCATCCTCGGACTATCATCCCCGCCGCCCTAAAAAAGATACCGGTGAGAATCAAAAATACATTTAATCCCGACTTTCCAGGTACTTTAATAACCAATAAGCTAAATGGTAACGGCCGAGGGGTAAAAGCAATTACTACTATTAAAGACCTGGCCCTAGTTACTCTCCAGGGAAATGGTATGATTGGTGTTCCTGGTACAGCAGCCAAAGTTTTCACTGCATTGGCAGAAGAAAACATCAATGTTATATTTATATCCCAAGCATCATCAGAACATAATATTTCTTTCGTCGTCAAAAAACAGGATGGAGAAAGAGCAAAAAAAGTTTTAACCGAAGCTTTTCAACTGGAATTGCTTAATAAAAGAATAGAGAAAATTTTTATTGAAGACGATGTAGCAATTTTAGCGGTAGTAGGCGAGGGTATGAAGGGAAAACCAGGTACTGCCGGAAAAACATTTTCCGCCCTAGGTGATAAAAAGGTTAATATTATCGCTATAGCCCAAGGCTCATCGGAACTAAACATATCAATAGTATTAAATGAATCCGATTTAATAAAAGCAGTCCGAAGCATTCATCGTGCTTTTCAACTGGGAGATTAAGATGCGGATTATCAAACTTATTCATTTAGGAGTCGGCCGCGTCGGAGGAGAATTAATACGTCAAATCAGGTCAAGACATAATTACATCAAAAATAATTTTCATATAAAAATTCGCTATTGCGGTTTATTTAATTCCAAAGAGGGAGTATTTAACAAAAGTGGTCTATCAGAAAAAGAAATAAGAAATTTCCCCGGGATATTAAACACAACTATCAAGGCTGGCATAAAAGTTATCGATGGTTCTTTTATTCTTATCGATACTTCAGCCTCTTCCGAAACTTATCCTATCCTTCTTGAGGTTCTTCAAAGAGGCGGATATGTTGTCTTATCGAACAAAAAACCACTAACCAAGACTCAAAAAGAATACAACATACTCAACAAAATAGGTAAGGGAAGAGTGTTCTATGAAACTACAGTCGGTGCTGGACTACCAATTATCAATACCCTACAAACCCTTATTTCTTCTGGTGATGAAATAGTAAGTATCGAAGGTTGTTTCAGCGGTACATTAGGATTTCTTTTTTCTTCACTAGAAGATGGAATGACTTTTTCCAAGTCTGTTAAGTTAGCTCAAAAAAAAGGATATACCGAGCCAGATCCGCGAGATGATTTGGGAGGATTGGACGTAGCCCGCAAGGCTCTAATTTTGGCAAGACTTATAGGTCATAGTCTAGAATTATCAGATATAAAATTACAAAAATTATATCCAGAAAATCTTGAAAGTATTTCTCCAGAAGATTTTATGTCCAAAATGAGTTTGCTAGATAAAGAATACAAAGCAAAGATGGCCAAAGCCAAGAAAAAAGGCAGGACACTTAGATTTATTGCTAGTCTTGCTCAAGTTGGATGTCAGGTAGGTCTTAGTGAAGTTTCTCAGAATTCTGATATTGGCTTACTCAGGGGCCCAGATAATATCATCTCTATAAAAACCAAAAGATATTTTGATCAGCCCTTAGTTATCAAAGGTCCCGGCGCTGGCGCCGAAGTCACAGCAGCCGGAGTCTTCGGAGATATCCTAGAGATTGCCAAAAACATAAAGGACTAATTGGATAATATATTACAATACATTTAGAGAAAATGTTTTAAAACATTTTCCTTTTATATATCAGAAAGGATCAGTATAATGAAAAAATTAAAAGTTGGAATACTCGGTGCCACCGGTATGGTAGGCCAAAGATTTGTTACGTTACTATGTAAACATCCCTGGTTTGAAATAAAAGTATTGGCTGCATCCGCGCGGTCCAAAGGAAAAACCTATTATGAATCAGTACATAGCCGATGGAAAATCACCGAGCCTATACCAGAAATGGTGAGGAATACGGTGATTAAATCAGTTGAAGAAGACATGGATGAAATTACTAAGCAAGTTGATGTGGTTTTTTCCGCTCTTGATTTGGATAAAGAAAAAATAAAAGAATTAGAAATTGCTTATGCCTCAAAAAATGTACCCGTAGTTTCCAATAATTCTGCTCATCGCTGGACAACTGACGTCCCCATGATTATGCCGGAGATAAATTATGATCATCTGAAACTTATCGATAGCCAAAGAAAAAAAAGAGGCTGGAAAAAGGGACTAATTGCCGTCAAACCCAATTGTTCTATCCAATCCTATGTCTCAATTCTTACTGCATTATCAGAGTTTAAACCAATAAGAGTTTCTGTGACGAGTCTTCAAGCCATATCAGGAGCTGGCAAAACATTTGCTATTTGGCCAGAAATGATAGACAACGTGATACCGCTTATCAAAGGAGAGGAAGAAAAATCAGAAAAAGAACCACTTCGTATTTGGGGAAAAATGAAAAATGGAAAGATTGAAAATGCCATCAAACCAGAAATCTCAGCCACTTGTATTCGCGTTCCCGTGAGCGATGGTCATATGGCATCAATATCCGTAAAATTTGAAAAGAAACCAACAAAAGAGGAAATTATGAAAGCCATAAAAAAATTTGGTAATCCTTTGGCCAAATTAAATCTTCCTTAGTCGCCAAACCAATTTATAAAATATTTTGGAGAAGATGATCGACCTCAGACCAAACTGGATCGGGATTTTGAGCAGGGCATGGGCATAACCATGGGCAGACTCCGAGAAGATATATTATTTGATTGGAAATTTATTGCTTTATCTCACAATACTCTCCGTGGAGCCGCAGGAGGAGCAGTACTTTTAGCGGAATTGCTAAAGTCAAAAGGATATATTGGGAATTGACCTAATTAATCTAATTAACCTAATTTCTAAAAAATTTGGAAATTGGGATTTGATTAGATC
>JACQJU010000083.1 GCA_016204905.1 Candidatus Gottesmanbacteria bacterium
GGGTTGTATAATTGCCTGTATGTCTTTTCTGGTGGCTATTTTTTTCGCGGTGAGTACTTTACTTTTTGCCAACTCACTATCATATGAGAAGGAGACTATCTCTAAAAGAACTCACCAAGCAGAGGTACTTTCAGCACAGACTAAACTAGTATCTCAAGAATTGGATATTATCATTATTACAGTAACTCCAACCCCCTCGCCTACCCTTACACCTAGTCCTATACCTAGCTTGACACCAACTCCTCTTCCGACTCAACCTGTTTCTTCATCAGATATTGAGAGCTGGTTTGATAATTATAGTAACCAATATGGAGTAAGCAAGGAATTATTAAAAAAAATTGCCTGGTGTGAATCGCATTATAACCCGGCTGCTAGAAATGGCCCTTTTGGAGGTATGTTTCAATTTACAGCCAAAGCCTGGGAAAATGCCAGAGCCAGAATGGGTGCAGATCAAAATTCTGACTTGAGATATCATGCGGAAGAATCTATAAAGACTGCAGCATATAAGATATCCCAAGATGGAACTAGAGCTTGGAAAAATTGCGCTAAATAAGGACTTTATTCAGCAAGAGGAAGTGTAGGATTCTTGCTTTGGTCAGAAGAAATATCCAGTAATTTGATTTCGGGGAGGGATTTGCCCATAATACCTTGGAGCTCCCCATACATATTGGCTATATTTTCTAGAGTTTTTTGGATTTGGACTTCCCTTTTTTTCCAAATTCGCTGCATTGAGCGTTTTTCTGTCTCTAGATCTTGTTGTAATAATACAACTCCTTCGACATAAGATTCAAAGCTATGTCTGAATGCATCACTTTGCAAATATCTATATAGATCTTCGAGCTTTTGATCTTTATTGGCGGCGGTGGATTTGGCTACGGCTACCTGTAAAATACCTCTTCGCAAAATTCCAGCGAGGGCTAAAACACTACTATAGTTGGAGATAACTACTCCATCTATGTAGCCAAAGTTTTTTAGACTATCGGGAAGTGCCTCACAGACTAATACTGCGGTAGTAGCGCCTGCTTTTCTAGTATCCTCACGAAGTTTTGGGAGCCAAGATGGGCTCCATTTGGCTCTTTTTGTTTCCCAGAGAATACTTCCAGCGACTTGACCAAAGGAGTTTTTAACTTTTTGTATGATGTCTCCTCCTCGTTCTCCTTTCGCCACGGGTATAATCTCATCATGGAGGAACATCCCTCGAAGTTGCATCTCCAAATCGAGTTCTAAAACCTCACCTTGGAGCTGTTGAGATGTCTGCGAAGCTTTTCTCTGAGCATCTTCTAGTGCTTTTTTCAGATCTTGTATCACTTTGTCATTTTCTTTGTCTTTAAACCTGTGCTTTTCATCTAATTCTTTGAAGACCTTTTCTTCAATCTTTTTCCTTTCAGCGTCTAGCTTCCTTTGGATCTCAAGATCAATTTCTTTGGCTTTTTCCTCTAAGGTTCTTTTCTCTTGGAGAAGCTTGAGTTCTTTTTCTCGAAAAATATCAAGTCGTTCCTGTTGTTCTTTGTTTTGTTTCTTAAGATCAGCTAATTCTAATGTCTGTTTTTCCTCAATTTCCTTTCTGATTCTTTCTTCTGTTTGCTGCCTCAACTTTTCTATTTCTCTTTTATGCTGCTCGTCTTTTTCTTTTATAACCTCTTCTCTGACCTCATGAAGAAGGGCTTCTGATATTTCCATAATTTTTCCACAGTGCGGGCATCTGACATTACTAATCATAGGTTTTACATTTATACATTATTTCTCATTAAATTCCTATACCTTGCATAAATGAAAATCTTGTAATATTTTATATTAAGAGTAATATTAATTTAAATGCCCGTTTCTGCCCAAAAATATATTGGGAATATTGGTGTTGGAAATACTCTATTTAGTGATAAAAATAGGGTTTACCTTTTGTATAGATCTAAAGAGAGTGGAAAACCAAGATTCCAAATAGATTCGTCTACTGATGGTTTGAATTTTGTTAGCTTCTGTCGTCAAACAGAACTGCTGGATATAGATGGCAATCCTGTAGAGACAAAAGAAATTCAGGATATAAGAATATCGGCACTTACTAATAAGTATATTTGGGTGTATAGAAAAGAATTGAAGAGGAAAAAATCTCTGAGTGTGGCGGTATCTCCTGATTTAAGGCAATTTGTACCTTGCGGCAATATTACCACGGGAGGCAAGATAGGGCAGATAGTACCAGGGTACCAATTTAGGGACCAATATGTATTTTATTTTATCCAGGATAGTTTAAAGATTGCTTTTTCCAAAGATTTCCAAAAATGGCATATAGAAACTTGTAAATTAGAATACCTGCCAAAGGAAGATAAATTCACAAAGATACAAATAGTGGGTTTAGCAAACACACCAAAAGGAATTTTAGTCCTATATTCAGTTTTGGAGATGGATAATTCTACTTTAGGCCATAAGTTGGTAGTTTTTGATAAAAATAACCCCAGAAAGATCCTATTTGAACAACAGGAGCCTTTTTGGCAGTCTCCGCCTGAATGGGGACTTAGGGAAATAAAACTTTTGGGTATTATATATTGGGGAGACAGGTTGATATCTTATTGGCAATCTCAGGAAGGGATTTTTGCTATTCCCCATGCGAAACTTTCGGAAATTTTAAGATTTAAGACTTTCCTACCCTTTAATTGGCTTAGACTCCATAAAATAAGAGATAATCCTATTATTAAACCTATTTTTGAACATCTCTGGGAGTCAAAAGCGACTTTTAATCCGGCGGCATTTTATGATGAAGGAAAGGTTCATCTTTTGTATAGGGCTATCGGAGAAGGCGACAGATCAGTGATAGGTTATGCAACAAGTAATGACGGTATACAAATAGATCAGAGACTTGATGAACCCATCTTTATACCCAAAAATATGCAAGGGATTAAAAGAAATTTTAATTCTTATTCTCCTTTTGCCTCCGGAGGAGGAGGATATGGTGGGTGTGAAGATCCAAGAATTACTAAGATAGATGACAAATTATACATGACTTATGTCCATTATGATGGCTGGAATCATCCTAGAGTTGCATTAACATCAATCGGAATTGATGATTTCCATAAACAAAATTTTCACTGGAGTGATCCTGTATTTATCTCCTCTCCCCATGTGATTGATAAAAATGCCTGTATATTGCCGGAGAAAATAGATGGAAAGTATGTCATATTTCACCGAGTATTTCCCAATATTTTGATAGATTTTGTAGATGATTTAGATTTTGATGGTAAAAGCCGCTGGCTTACGGGAGAATATAGCATATCTCCCCGAAGCATGAGCTGGGACAGCCGGAAAGTAGGAGTAGGACCTACACCTATAAAAACCAAAGAAGGGTGGCTGGTAATATATCATGGGGTTGGTGATGATGATCCTTCGCGTTATAAAATGGGGGCCATGATACTGGATATTAATAACCCTGCTAAAGTATTATACAGATCTCAAAGACCCATACTTGAACCGACTGAAAGTTATGAAAATGAAGGCTATAAATATGGAGTAGCATACCCGTGCGGAGCGGTAGAATTAAAAGAGCAGCTGATAGTCTATTATGGCGGAGCAGATACTGTAGTATGTGCTGCAACTGCACCGATAAATAATTTTTTGGAGATGCTCAAATACAATCACCCCGAGCAACTAATATTAAAGACTGTCAACTAAGGCGAAATATAAAACATGACAATTTTACTTCGTTCGCATGATAATCCCATATTAAGACCCGATCCTGATTATGCTTGGGAGGCACAGGGAACATTTAACCCATCTGTCATCAAACATAACAATACTTATCATATGGTATATAGGGCATTATCGAGCCCAAGAAATTATGCAGGTGTGTATATGAATCTATCAACTATCGGTTATGCCGTATCTGAGGATGGCATTCATTTTTCAGATAATAGACAGCTGATAGAACCTGAATATGACTGGGAAAAATTCGGATGTGAAGATCCCCGAATAACTAAAATTGATGATAGTTATTTTATATGCTATACAGCTCTCTCTACTTATCCTTTTACACCTGAGGGTATAAAGGTAGGTATTGCAATGACAAAGGATCTAAAATCCATTGATGAAAAGCATCCTGTTACTCCTTTTAATGCCAAAGCTATGTCACTTTTCCCTAACAAAATTGACGGTAAGTACGCAGCAATTCTTACGGTTAATACAGATTATCCGCCGGCAAAGATTGCTTTGGCGCTTTTTGAAAAAATAGAAGATATCTGGTCTTTGGATTACTGGAAGAAATGGTATGAATCACTTGAAAAGCATGTGATTCCTTTACAAAGGTCTAACGATGATCATATTGAGGCAGGGGCTCCGCCTATTAAAACTCAGGACGGATGGATATTGTTTTACTGCTATATAAGAAATTATTCCACGCGCTACAGAGTATTTGGGGTAGAGGTGGTAAGACTTGACCTAAATAACCCGTATAAAGTAACTGGTAAAATTACTGATCCGCTCCTTTTACCTGAAAAAGGATATGAGCTTTACGGCAATGTAGCAAATGTGGTTTTCCCCTCGGGAGCTGTGGCTGAAGGTAGCCGTGTGCTTCTTTACTATGGAGCTTCCGATACGACATCTTGTGTTGCTTGGGGGAAACTTGAGGATCTTTTGGGAAATATATTATCTGAAGAGGAGTATCAAGAAAGGCAACGTAATCAAATCAGACTTACAAGGTTTGAAAATAATCCCATATTAGAACCAATTCACGACAATAAATGGGAATCCAAATTCGTTTTCAACCCGGCGGCAATTTATGAAAAGGGCAAAGTACATCTTGTTTATAGAGCAATGGGTGATGATGACACTTCAACTTTTGGCTATGCCTCAACTGGCGATGGTGTACATATTGATGGGAGGCTGCATGTACCGATATACCTTCCTAGGGAAGATTTTGAGATGAAACTAAAACCGGGTAATTCGGGATGCGAGGACCCCCGAATTGTAAGAATTGATGACCGGCTATACATGTGCTACACGGCTTATGATAATAAAAATCCTCCCAGAGTAGCATTCACACATATTGCTTTAAGTGATTTCTTAAATAAGCAATTTAAATTCGAAAAACCAATACTTATATCTCCTCCGGATATAGATGATAAAGATGCCTGTTTACTGCCGGAAAAAGTTCAGAGAAAATACCTTTTCTTTCATCGCTTTGATCCTTATATTTGGGTTGATTATGTGGAAAATTTGACTTTTAGTAAACATAAATGGCTCAAAGGCAAGATTCTGATGAAACCAAGGATTGACAAATGGGATAGCGCTAAAATAGGCTTGGGTGCTCCTCCCATAAAAACTGGACACGGTTGGCTTCTTATTTATCACGGTTTATCAAGAGACGATAAGAAGTATAGATTGGGTGCGGCTCTTTTGGATCTTTACAATCCGGAAAATATCATCGGAAGACTTCCCTACCCGATATTGGAACCGGAGACAAATTATGAACATACGGGAAGCAGACCAGGTACTGTATTTACCTGCGGGGCGGTAATTTTGGGTATGCAACTTATGGTTTATTATGGGGCTTCCGATCAGGTAATTGCTGGAGCGTCATTTTATGTAGAGAAAATTCTAAGAGAGCTTAAAAAAGCAGCTCCTTAAAGGTTCCTTTTTAAAGTTTGATCTCTCCGCAAGCAGTATAACTCATTTAGTTCCGAAGAAGATATAAGAGATTTCTTTGGGTTGATTTTTTTCTTGTAGGATAAGTTAGATAGATTTAAAGAGATTTTAGATTATGTAAGAAAGGTATAATGGTATGGGCTATGAAAAAGAGAGTCTACAGAAAGAAAAAAACAACTAGAACAAGATCACATTTGGGGGTTTTTCACCTTTTGATTTTTGGTTTAATATTGGCAGTAATTTATGTGAAGGTAATCAATAACCATCCGGTACAACTGGCCTACCTAGATATTCCCCAAACATCTCGGGTTTATCTGCCATCGCCTCTAGAGTTTCTTCCCTTGGGAAAATCAGTATTGGGGACTCAGGCATTTGATCCTGTTGATGTTGTGAGGTATGTAAATATTGAAAGAGAAAAGGTGGGCTCTGCCCCTCTTCATTTGAGCGCCCGCCTCATGGAAGCAGCCCAGATGCGGGCAGATATCATACTAAAATATCAAAATTTCTCACATCAAGATCCCTATGAAAATATTACCATGATGACTGCGCTGGAGAAATTAGGCTATAACTATAAATATGCCTCGGAAAATATAGGTATGGGAGATTCTTCGGGAGAGGCTGCTGTACATGGTTTTATGAGTAGTCTACCACATAAAGAAAATCTTCTTAATCCAGATTTATCAGAAACAGGAGTAGCTTTGTCTACTGGTCCCTACAGAGAATTTTATGTCAATATCATTGTACAGTTATTTGCTATACCAGGTGGTAGAGATGAATATTTGGGTTACAAAAAAGAA
>JACQJU010000074.1 GCA_016204905.1 Candidatus Gottesmanbacteria bacterium
AATTTAGCAATATAGCAATTTAACAATTTACGATACTGCGCTTCTTGCCAATATCGCTATACCTCGTCTCGATGAACCAAAAAGTCTGGCAAAGGAGGGGATGGCTTTGGGTAGAATTTTATTGACATATAAATTGACTAATGAAGGATAATTTTTGGCTTTCCAAAAGATGCCACCCTCCATAACTATGGGGATGATGCCCTCAGTTTTTCCTATTTTTAGCAGTATGCCACACATCTCTATGGCTACTATCTGGGCACTTCTGTGAAATATTCTTGATGCTAAGAGTCGAGCTTTCTTTTTGGTGTCATCTGCTATCCTTCTAGTAGGATAAGCGTTGGTTAAGATGTCATTTAACTCATCTGCAGTACTAAGATCTGGGAAGTCTTTGCAGAAATCTTTTTTGGCGCGATTAAAAACTCTGAATAGATAGGCACCGGCTACTTCTTTCTCTGCCAGAGAATATCCTTTGTCGTCACTTTCTTGATCAATAATATCTCGATATTTATTGCCTGTGACCTTGTTAAAATTCTTGGATTCTATATTTACGGCGACTTCTTTTTGGATAAAACCATGAAGTTCATTTAATTTAAGCGGAGCAATCGAGGATCTTTTTTCCCAATAGGCAAAATTGAGTCCGGTGCCAATCACGCCTGCCAATTCTACATTTTGGCCACCTAAGAGAAGACAAATAGCATCATTGGCAACAGCCACGGTGGTATCGATTTTATATTCGTTGATCAGAAACTTATGGTATTGTTGGCCTACTTTTTTGCCCACTAAACCTGTGATGTCTCTATCTTTGGTCATATAGAGAAGTTCACCATCGATATATTTGTTATCAACGAGTAGCGGTCGAAGTGGATAAGCTAAGCCAATACCGATAGGAAATGTTTTGTTCTGGTGGTTGGTCACTTTTATTATATTTTTGGTGATTAGATGGAAGAAATCGTCGATATTGGTTTTTTGGGGTAAGACAAAGATCTCACGATTTAAGAATTTGATCTCGCCATTTTTAGTCAAGCGAAAAGCTGACACATATCCATTGGTGCCTCCTATGGCTACTGCTATACCAAATCCGGGAGAAGGTGAGTATTTAGCTACGGGATTTAGGATAGTCGGGAGAGACGATTGTTGATTGGAAGTGGCGGCTGCTAGTTCATTGCGAAAATTTCCGGAATATTTGAGTAAATCATCGGAGGGAATAAGTGGATAAATACTATCTAAAAGCGATTCTAATTGTTTGTTTTTCATAATTATGGTGTAGGAGTAGGAGTGCTGAGAGTTGCTTTGGAGAGAAAGTTTATAACTAATATACGTAGGGCTGATGCGCGATTTTTTTCTTTATCATTGGGAGTTCCATAGATATGGACAAGGTCCCCTGCTTGTAGTTTGGAAAAGCCGCCTTTTTGTAATTTAGTAGTCCTGGTATATTCTTGGGTTCTAGTGATAGTTTCGATATCGATGATCCAATCTTCAAGAGAGGTAGTCTTCAAGTTGATAGTAAAATTATCCCTATCAATATCTGCTATCTTGCCGGTAATATATATAGGAGGGAGAGGATTTAGGTAAATAATCCTACCGTCGAGTGATTTTTCGTCCTCCAGAAGATAACCAAATGCGCTAATAGAATCACCTGTTTTTATTTTGCTATTGGTAAGTTCTATGCGATCGTCATTTTTATCAAAACCATAAAAGGAGGTATCCTCGGTTATGGTAATCGTTGTGTTACCTTTTTGGGGATGAGAAAGGTTAATTTGGTCATCTTTGATAGAAGTTATAGTTCCGCTAAGAGCACTTTTTCCCGATTTTCTGATTTCGGCGACGCTACTGGCTACCTTTTCTTTCAAGATTTTTATTTTCTCCAATTTATCTAAGAGGCTGCTTTGGGTGGGTGATGAAGACAAGGTAGGGGTCGGAGAGATTGTGGGAGTGGTAGCTTGAGCAAAGAGGGGAGAAGCTAATAAAAATAACCCAATAATCCAATAACCCAATAATCCAATAAATGATGATAATTTAAACATGTTAAAATTTTTCGGGCGTGTAATAAATATTTAGAGATTTATTGTCGGCTATATTTCCATCGACATAAGATGTAATGTAAATCGTATTTACTCCTTCGGCAAGGGTAATATCTGTGGTAAATCTACCGTCGCTACCCAAGTCTAATACTTTGTCTTCACTTGGGGTACTAATAACCACTAGAGATTTTTTTGGAGATTTACCTGAGAGATTGATTTTGCTTGTTTGGGAAATGCTGTTATCTTTGGGTTCGGTGATACTCATGCCTGTTTGTTCTATGACTTTGGGAGTAGGAGTAGTTTTGGGAGAAGATTTGGGAAGACTGATTTTGGGTAAAGAGAAGGAAAATTTCATTCCATCTTTCAGAAGTGATGGCAGTATCAAAAAACCCAGCGCTACGGCGAGTCCAAAGATGAAGCCGATTACAATAGCTGCCAGCGTATCTCTCTTCATTTTTTTAATATTACCACCTAGTTTGCTCTTGTCAATACTGCCCAAAAGTGGTAAAAATAAAAAACTAGTATTATGGAAATTACATATTTAGGTCACGCATGTTTTAAACTTCGTGGTAAGAGTGCGACTGTGGTTACGGATCCTTTTGACCCTGATATGGTAGGAGTAAAGTTTCCCAAGATATCAGCTAATATAGTGACAGTTTCTCATCAACACAAAGATCATAATTACTCAGCTGGGGTTAGCGATCGAGAGATAGTGATATCTGGACCGGGGGAATATGAATTGAAGGGTATAAAGATATTGGGCGTCTCTACATATCACGATTCCGAGGGAGGAAAAGATAGAGGTAAGAATACTATCTACAGAATTGAGATAGATAGGGTATCAATAGTACATTTGGGAGATTTGGGACATAAACTGAATGACAAAGAAGTAGATAGACTGGATGGAGTAGATGTATTATTGGTGCCTGTAGGAGGAGAATATACGATAAATAGTGAGGAAGCGGCCATGGTTGCTTCGCAGATAGAACCTAAAATAATCATACCTATGCATTACAATAGACCTGATCTTAATCAGCAGAATTTTGCTAAGCTAACTGGGGTAGAGACTTTTTTGAAAGAAATGGGGAAAACGGGTGTTACACCTCTTCCTAAACTGGTAGTTAATAGAGATAAATTGCCGTTGGAAACGACTGTAGTAGTGCTGGAGTAAATTTCTAATTATTCTAATTTCTAATTGACCTAAATAAATCCCAATTTCCTATTTTATTTAGAAATTAGATCAATTAGGTTAATTAGATCAATTTTAATTATGCCTAATCCAAAAATCCCACCGCATGATGATATTTCTGAAGCCTCGGTGCTCGGTTCTATTTTGATAGACAAAGATGCGCTTGCTGAAGTTGTTGATTTCCTCAGACCCCAACATTTCTATAAAGATATCAATGCCTATATATTTGATGCGATGCTGGCATTGTTTGAAAAACATGAACCAGTGGATTTAGTTACTATAACTTCTGAGTTAAAGAAACATGGGAAATATAAGGAAATAGGAGGAACAGCCTATCTTACTGATTTAGTCAATGTTGTACCTACTTCAGCACATATTGAAACATATGCCAGATTGGTTACAGATAATTATATAAAAAGAAGGCTTATATCTGCTTCAAGCAAGATAAGTGAGAAGGCTTTTGAGGAAACCAGCGATGTCAAACAATTGCTTGATGGGGCAGAGTCAGAAATATTCGCGATCTCACAAGGAAATGTGAGGCGGGATTTTATCGCTATAAAGGAGGCGCTAGCGGAATCTTTTGATCGATTGGATGAATTACACAAACGGGGTTCGGCACTGCGGGGTGTGCCGAGCGGATTTGCTGATTTAGATCGTAAACTATCTGGTATGCAAGATTCTAATTTGCTCATACTTGCAGCCAGGCCAGGACAAGGCAAAACAGCTTTTGTGCTCAATACTGCCCAATATGTATCTATTCATACTAAATTACCGGTTGGGATATTTTCTCTGGAGATGAGTAAAGAAGAATTGGTGGATAGGCTTTTGGTGGCTCAGGCTGATGTAGATGCTTGGAAGTTAAAGACTGGTAGATTGTCTGATGAAGACTTTACAAAGCTATCAGAGGCGATGGGGGAGCTGGCTGAGGCGCCACTTTATATAGATGATACGCCAGGAATAAATATACTGGAGATGAGGACTAAAGCAAGAAGGTTACAGATAGAGCATGGCGTAAAACTACTTATAGTTGATTATCTGCAACTTGTTGATCCGGGTAGGCGTTTTGACAACCGAGTACAGGAGGTTTCGATAGTTTCCCAATCTTTGAAAAATTTAGCTAGGGAACTACGAATACCAATTCTGGCAGTATCACAATTATCCCGGGCTGTGGAGGCAAGGGGTACGCGTATACCACAACTTGCTGACCTTCGGGAATCGGGAGCTATAGAACAAGACTCAGATGTAGTGATGTTTTTATATCGAGAAGAACAAGAGATGGAAAAATGGGAAGTGTCTCCGATAGTGAAATTACTGATTGCGAAACATAGAAATGGTCCGTTGGGAGAGATCGACCTTATATTCAAGGGGGATAGAATAAGATTTTATAGTGTGGAGAAGAAAAAGCACGAAGATCTCGGCATGCCGGCGGTGATGTAAACATTTTTTTCCAATTTCAAAAGCGTATCTGTATTGTTTGAGATTAGAAGAATTGATTTTTATTGAAATTTTTGTTAACA
>JACQJU010000064.1 GCA_016204905.1 Candidatus Gottesmanbacteria bacterium
ACCTTAAGATCACGATATGAATTCATAACTATTAACTACTCACTACCAACTACTAACTACCAACTAATCCTTAGATTTTTTGAATACCGCAATAACTTCCTTTATTGCCTCAAGGCTGTTACCACGCTTAATCGAATCAGTCGCGCATGTTTTCAGATGATTTTCGAGCATGAGGATATCTACTTCTTTCAAAGCTTTCTGGATGGCTTGAGACTGGTGAAGCACATCGATACAATAGGCGTTTTCCTCAACCATATCAAGCACCTTCTTAAGATGCCCCTGAGCAATTTTTATTCTATGAGTGATTCTTTCCTGAAAATCTTTAGGCCTGAATGTCATTTAACTACAAACTACGAACTATCAACTTGGATCTAAATCCCCCCCATAGGGATATACTAACTCTTGAAGAAAGTTTTGTCAATAAGAAGAATTTATCTGCGTGCAAGTTCAGAGCAAACGGCAAGTAGGATGCAGATTGTGGGGAAAATAATTGCTGATACAATCGTCGTTTCCACCACTGTTCTTGCTAGACCTTGTCCAACTATGCCTAGCTCGGTTCTGTTTTTTGGAATTAAAATTTCCTTGGGATCTCCCCGCATTGCTTCTTTAATTCCTTGGGTAACCGAAATTATGGAGGTTTTTAAATCCATGTTTCATATAACATTATAGTAGCATTTAAGAAGAATCAGTGATTAAGCTCACTCTTCTTCAGGCTCTGAGTAGTCAGCGTCTTCATCGTTTCTCGTCAAGAACTTTATCACGTGATAGATGAAGAACGCTATCACAAGAGCGTAAAAGATGGAAAATATATAGGTCATATTCATACAAATAAATCCAAAATCAAAAATCCAAATGTTAAAAGATGGGATTTTGATACAAACAAAAGATAAAGCTCGGATTTTAGATTTTGGATTAAGCTTTCCATGATAGTTAGTGCCAAGTTGCGGCTTTTAATTTTTTAACCATTCGTAGATGAGAGGCTTTCATCGCATCTCTTCTCACCATCAAGCTGTACATCACTTCTTTCCACTCATCTTTCTGATCATAAGTTGCCTGAGCTAGTTGGCTTACTATGTGTTTCATGTTTTATATTTTTAAATTTTTAACTAATCCTAGTGTAATGGTGACTTACATCACACGCTTGAGTGGTATCTTACGGAATCCTACTGTTTCTACTGATTATTAAACAGTGTGAGATTATGAAGTTTGCATCATTTTGACAGGTTAAAGACGAAAGTATATATGCTTTGAAAATGAGGAAGTTATACCCCTCTTACGCTGGTTTGTGCAACCCATCGGGTTGTCAAAGCAGCTTATATGGGTATATACTCGTCGAGCAAATTCATTTGCGAGCGGTATAACTTATGAGGTAAGGAAAGATTAATATTTACCTCTTTCTACATCAATTGAAATTTCAGAAGGAGTTGAGATAATTTTCGTTTCGAGTCTATCTTCACGTGGATTATAGGTTGCTACCCAAGCTTCACCGGGTTTGATGTTGTAATTATATACAGCCGGAGTAAGAGTACCCTTTTCAACAAATAAGCGAAATGTAGCTAATGAATAGGGGTGTCCAAGGATTAAAACAGTTCTTCCCGTATGATTTCTTATAGCAGCCTCAGCTATTGTTCCTATACGATTAACAGTTTGATCAGGTGTTTCAAATCCTTCAGGCAAATAACCTTCCGGAAAAAAGTGTGAATCTTTTGTTAAGACAGGACAAAATGTATCTGTCAATGATTCAACAAGATAAATTGAAGTTTGACCTCCGGATTTTTTTTTAATTCCATCGGCTATTGCCTCTGCAGATAATACTGCAGCTCTCGAATGACTCGATAGGATGGTTACTGGTGCAGCATCTTTTCCAGCAAACCTTAATCCAAGATCAAACATTCTTTTTTGCCCATCATAACTTAAAGGCACATTCGGATCAACCATTATGCCAAATGGATTATAGATTGTATTGCCAAATGGTATCAGTGCGATGCTTGTTTGTGTTGGTAGACT
>JACQJU010000065.1 GCA_016204905.1 Candidatus Gottesmanbacteria bacterium
AGGTATGGGGGAGAGAGTGTTGTCTTTGGTGTGGAAAAAATAGATAAAAACAGGTAAGTAGAGCAAAAAGAAAGATAAGACGAAGGTCGCAGTGATACCCAGGTAATATTTTAATGATCTTTTTTGATTTTTAAGTATAAAAAACATGAGGGTAAGATAGATTGGGAGAAAAGTAATAATTGAGTTGTGGAAAGAAAAAGAAAGCATAGCGAAAACAGTACTTAATATTAAAAAAAGATAATTTTTTTAGAAAAGGCAAGAAAAAGAAGATAAAAACTAGTTAGCCCAAAAGGCTGGGAAACATAGGGTTGCCAAATATATTCTGATTGACTGATGAGGTGAGGATTTAGGCCAAATAATAGGGTAGAGAGTAGAGCGACTTTTTCACCAAAGAGATTTTTACCTAATAGGTAAAGGATAACAAGTGTGAGAAGTTGTAAGCTGATGTTGAGAAGAGCTAGAGTAATAGGACTATTGTAAAAGTATAAGAAAAAAGCCAAGAAATAATAATAAAAAGGGCTATTATGAAGACCTTTTTCTGAAAGTAGGCCATGGGGTCCGATGAGAGGATATTCTTGGTAGGAAACAATATGATTGGCTACTAAAGTGTCTCTCTCACCGTCACCCCATTTGAAGGCGAAAGGATAATCTATTTGACTGACGCGAAGTAGAAGACAGATGAGGAGAATGATGGATAATAGAATTTTTGGCAGATTTTTATCAGGTAGCATTTTCACAAATAGTAGCAAAAAGAGGATCAGTAACTTTCTGACAGATATTTTTTTTGGAGTTAGAGTCGCGTGACCAAGCAGAGATCGATTTGCCCATTTGGCCATAGCAGGCGAGTTGTTGATTTGGATCTATACTGGAACAAAAAGCAAGAATTTTTTCAGGCTGATTAGTATAACGGCCAGCAAGAGAAATCACTACTCCAGAGATGCAGATACTTTGGTATTGGGGAGGCATAGAATAACAATTTTGGGCCATAAGACCCAAATCTTGGGTAAATCCTACTTGATTAGTGCCTATGGTTTGGAAACACTCGTATTGGTATTTTGGGGGAACCTGGAGGCAAAGGTTTGCTGTTTGTTGCCAATCGTGGTTGGTAAGAAAAAAAGCAAAAAAGGAGCTTTGGTAGCGATAACATAAGGGTAGATATTTTTCTTCCAGAATATTACAGGGATACATAGGATCATCTTTTTTGTAATATTTTCCAGGATGATCGGTGTTAGTGGAACTAGAGGAGTTTTCATGAAAAACTCCGGAATAGCAGGCTTCTTGGTCATGTGAAGAAGTCAGTTGGTCACAAAGTTGGAGAGCGATAGGGACTTCTTGGTCGGTGACATACATAGTTCCATGCCCAATACCATGGACGCACTCGTCATATTTTTGGGGAATATCGTAATCAGACTGTTTTCCACAAAGAATGGGTATTTCTTTGGCTATTTTTTCATCGCTATTATCAGAAGAAGAGCGGATATTTTTACTATTTAAATAAGCCTCTACAGTCCCATGATAACAGCCGCCATGACAGATGAAAGAACATTTATCAAAAACTTTTGGTAGGCTTTTTTCTAGGTCATAATCGAGTCTGGATAAGAAATGGGTGACTTCATGACAGCGGGAGAAAATTTCGGGATAGTTTTCATTGCTTTCAAATAGATCAATGTTTTTTTCTAAGCCAAATTGGTAGTAAAGAAGATTGGCAACGTGCTTATAGCAGAGGTCGATACCACCGTTTTGATAGCAGATAGACATTTGTGATCGGGTGTAGGTATTTGGGTCCTCGTTTTTGTTTATAAGGTGAAAATTAAAGTGGGTGGCTAATGTTTCTCTGAGTTGATTTTGGATTTTAGTATCTGATTCTTTCTCTTTATTAGTTTGAAGAAAAATATTCAGAGACACTAAGGAGATAATCGTGACAATAAATAGGAGAAAATAGGGTTTTAAGCGCATAAATTAATGATACATGGAAAGTAATTGTTGATTCAACCCTAATTTAAATTAGGGAGTACCGTAGGAGGGAGTAGAATACTCGGGTGTACCGTAGGATGGGCTGCCATAGGAGGGCGTTTCATAAGTAGGAGTACCATAGGAGGGAGTAGAATACTCGGGTGTACCGTAGGATGGGGTGCCGTAGCTTGGTGTGCCATATGAGCCGCTGTATGGAGTACCATAACTGCCGCTATATGGTGTTTGATAGGAGCCGCTGTATGGAGTACCATAACCGCCACTATAAGGGGTGTAGTATGTGGGTGTTTGATAGGAACCGCTGTAGGGAGTGGAATAGTATGGTGTCTGGTAGGATCCGCTTGATTGGCAGTAGCTACCATTCCAGTAGTAGCCAGATCCGCAATTTGATCCACCGTAGGGTGTGGCGTAACCTCCGCCGCTATATGGAGTTTGATAACTAGAGCCTGATGAACGGCAGTAGCACATGTTTGAGTCCCAATAGAAGCCTGATCCACAACCACTGGATGGTGCTTGACAGGATCCACCACCACCGCCGGAATAGGGTGTACTATAGATGGGAGTTTGATACTGGTAACCCTGACAATTGCAAGTATCGCCTGACCAGGTGCAGGTGCCGCCGCCTGATTTACAAGTGGCTTCTTGTTGTTCGCGACTGCCATAGCCACCACCGCCGGAATAGGGTGTGGAGTAGGTGCCTGGAGGAGTGCCATAGGTACCTGATTTGATACAGGAGCAACTGCCTCTATCTAGATAGAAGCCTGTAGCACAATCACCTGCTGATTTAGAACAGAATATAGGTTGAATATCAATTGTGGATTTACAGGTGCAAGAGGCAGAATCCCACCAGGAATTACCGATATTGGAACATTCAGCGGCTCTGAGGGTGCATTGATCTTGGGTGGTACCACCGCCGCGACATTCGCCACTACCTGGGTCTTGATATTCTCCAGGAGAACAATTTTTAATAGCGATACATTTTTCACCATTCCAGAACTGACCAGAGGGACAACCCGCTTCTGGTGCAGGTTTATAAGTGACACATTTACCATCTCTGAACATTTGTCCAGAGGGACAATAAGTAGGGGCGGTGATGGGACCAGGATAAGGTCCACCGCCAATACTGGGATTATCAGGGGCACAGTAACCACGTCGGGGACTGGAAGGTTCGGGAACCCAGTGGTAGGAAGCAGAACAACTTCCGGGGGCGGGGATGAATCCACCGATACCTGGTTCGGTGCCTGGTCCATAGGGATTATCGGGGTAACAGTCTCCGACAGGTGAATTTCGGTGGTAACCGGGAGGACAGAATGATGGGAAACCATAATCATCTATTATTTTGGGGTCATAGACAAGATTAGGTACACAATAACCGCCGTTGGGCATGTAGGGAACTGGTACCCAGTGTGAATCACTACTACAAGATCTGGCTTCCGGATATCTGTTTACGTCGGCATCGGCGGTTCCAAATTTATCTGCGATGGCTTTGAGCCTGGCGTAGGCAGGATCTTTTAATAGATTGGGGTTGGAGGCGAGTGCATTATTGACATAATCGACATCTTCTTTCCTGGGTTTTAATCTTTCAACTAGCTCGTTATATTTTTGTTGATCTTCAGGTCTGTGGCGGAAAAGATCAGCTCTTATAAGATCGGGTCTAAAGGTAGCCTGGAGTTCCTCGAGTCTGATAAGCGGCACCCACCAGGATCGTATTTCGGGAGGAACTATATCGCCTGCTTTATATCCATCGGCAAATTGTTGAACTTTTTGAAGGGTGGCTTCATCGGGCTTTTGGCTTTCGAGTGCTTTTAATTCCCGAAACTTTTTGATTTCTATCATGTTAGAGTAGCCGCTAGGATAATAAAACCTGGCGGTTTCATCTAACTTTTTGAAATCGGCTTCTGGAAGAACTCGGGCGTCGGCTAATTTTCTAAATTCTTCTCTGGCGTCTACTCGTGAAGATACGGAGATGAGTTTGGTAACCTCTTCTTCGGATAAAAGACCTTGAGCTTTGAGGGCTTGGAGTCTATCTACCATTTCAGGAGGAACGGCCGGTCTTCCGGCCAGGTCAGCAATCACATCGACGGCTTTTTCTGAGGATTCTAGAGCTTGTTGTAAGCCTTCTTCGGCTTGGGGAGGGGCCTGGAGGGCGACTTCTTCGAGGACGAGAGTATGTTTGGCGGCTTCCTGATCGGTAAGGGCTAGAAGATCGGCGACATTTTGTTTATTTTCCTGGAGGTTTTCTATATTAGTGGTAATTTTTTCAATAATATTATTGTAATCATTGGCTAAAGATGGTAGGTAGTTGGCCTTGCCTTGTTCGGCGAGATATTCCATCTCTGATAATCTTTCTCCGGCAAAAGCGAGGTGTAATTCTTCCTTTTTCTTGGGATCGAAGATGAGAGCTTCGGCCAAACCTTCTTGGGCTCTTTTGACAAAATAGAAAGGATTATCAGGGGCAAGATCGGAAGTAAAGCCGAGTATGTAGCCTGTGTATTCTTTGTAATTATGGTGATCGGCTGTTGATGGGGTGGTGGTATTGGTCGTTGTGGTTGTATTGTCAGTAGTGTTGGTGGTAAGGTTGGCGGTGTCGCTGGCTTCTTGGGCAAATACTTGTGTGCCTAGGACTGTTTGGGAACCTTGATAGTTATTCCAATCATAATATTGGCTGGGATTTTCTAGTGCCTGGGTTTGTTGGGGAGAAAGAAAAGTAAGGAGTAAAATAAAAGCGCCTAAGGAAAAACGCTTAAAATAGTTGCCTAAACAGTGGGCAGATTTTATTTCCATGTGACAGAAATCACAATCTCTTATACCATCATAGGCAGAAGTCTATACTTTTTGTCAAGGGCCTATTTAGCCACGATTTAGATTCATTTTTCAGTCTTGACTTTGGAGGGAGTTTTATTTGTAATGGAGATAGAGACTGTCCATGAAGAAATATATTATTCTTTTAGCCTCATTTGTACTTCTTTTTCTGTTGGGCCGCGTTAGTTATGCTCAAGAGGACGTTACTCCAACTAAAGAAGTTGTTAGTCCGAGTAAAAAGGAATTTCGGGAAGTGAATCGGCCTGAAGCAATGAAGGAAAAAAGAGAAGAGGTAAAAGAAAAAATAGACTCTAAAAGGAGAGAGTTGATAGGAAAGTATTTTGAACGGATGATCAGGCGGTTTGAGGCGGCTATTATGAGATTAGAGAAACTTATATCTCGGATAGAGGCTAGATTGGTGAAATTGAAATCTAGCGGGCAAGATACAACAGGTTTAGAATTGCAACTTAAAGCGGCAAGCGATAAATTGGCTCAGGCAAAAAAAGACCTAGACTCTCTAAAAGAAAATTCTGACTTCTTGTCGAGTGAAGATCCCAAGACTACTTTTTCTTCTATCAAGCAGGAAGTGGGGTTAGTCAGAGATGAGATAAAAGGTGTGCATCAAGCTTTGGTGCAGATAGTTACTAAGATTAAGGGACTGAGAGTAGGAACGACAAAAGATGTTGACCCAACATCAGTACCGAGTCCTAGTGTTACTCCAACATTATAATATAATATGCAATCACAAACTGAGAATTCGCAACAAAATAATTTAGGCAATAATCAGGGAACAGTAACATCTGGACAGCCTAATGTGTCTTCTGTGCCTAATGTGACGCCAGTATCTAGTGAAGCAACGAGTAATCTTTTACCGCCCAAAGGGGATAAGCATGGTCTTTCGTTTTTCTTTTATATAATTTTGGGATTGACGCTTTTTGTATTTTTGGGGCTTATATTTGCTATCTATGTTACTATAACGGCTAAAAATACGCTTAAATTGGGAGAATCAGAAAAAAATTTGAGTGAACAAATGGATGTGGTGTCTAGCGTTTCTCCAACGGTAGTTTCCGATGCAGCAACTGAAGAGTTATCAAAACAAGGCTCTTCTGATGAGGTAGAGGATATTGAAAAAGATTTAAATAAAACGGAATTAAATTCGCTTGATGAAGAATCTTCCTCGATAGAAGTTATGCTTTCTCCGTAATGCGTTTGATGGCTATTCCACCAGCTCCTAGAAGTGATAAGAGGGCTATGGGTAATATTGACGGGCCTGTATTGGGAGTTTGAGTATAAGTAGTAAGACCTCCTTTGGAAGTACCATTTTGAGTGATAAAACGGCCAGGGGTAGGAGTCAGTGTAGGGGTGATATCTTTTTTCACTACAACAGTAGGTAAAGGTTTGATGTTGGGCAATATACCTCCGACTTTATTTCTTATTCCTGCGGATAGTCTTTTGCTAGAAAGAAGTATGATGATGAGAAAAATGATGCCTAAAAAGATCAATATGATTCTGTTTGTTAACATGAGGAGCCTATAATACTATACTTTGGGTTTTTTGTCAAGCTGAAGAGGATCTCTAGTGTTTTGTACTGTTGATTATTTCAGAAACCGTTTTCGGCCAAACCTCAAATATAATATGAATCCTATAATAAAAAGGAGTACGCCCCAGATAGTTAGCAACTGTTTGAGAGTAATTTTTTCTAAAATAAGTGTCGCGATGGGTATAGGGGTAGGTGTAGGAGTGGTAGTTTGAGAGAGATGGGTGGTGAAATTTATAGAGCTAGTAATTTTGGGGGAAAAAGAAGAGTGGTCGTTTTGAACTATTTCGGCGGTGAGAGTATGAGGACCAGGTGGTACATTTTTAAAAACGATGGCATCGTGGGAAAGTACTTTTTGGGCATTTTCAAGGGTTTTTTGATCTTCGTCTAACCAGAAATGGAGATGGCCAGTATTGGGTTTCTTGATTTTAGTAGACTCGAAATCTGTGAATGTAAAGTTAGAAACGATAAAGGAGAAAGTAAACGTGTCTCCTAATATTTGATCTCTTTCTTGAGGGGAGATAATAGAAAGAGAAGGGGGAGGAGTTTTGGCGTATGAGGAAGGGGGAGTGAGTAATAACCCAATAACCCCCGCCGCCGCCAAGGCTATGGCGGGCAGGCAATAACCCCCGCCGCCGCCAAGGCTATGGCGGGCAGGCAATAACCCAATAAATAATGACAATTTAAACATACTACAATTGTACGGGCTTACAAAAAAGGGGGCAATATGATAAAATTCCCCACATTGGAGTGAAGTTATGGAAAACGGACACTTTTATAGTCAGACTCATGGTCAGCTTGATATCAACAAATTAAGAGAGATTACTATTGGATTTATTAAAAATGATCCTGAAAAAAAGTATAGATTGTTTATTGGAACTGATTCGGAGGCAAAAAATAGCCACGGTACTGATTTTGTAACAGCTTTTGTAGTGCATCGAGTTGGTAGGGGTGGAATCTATTTTTGGCGAAGGAAAATAGAAGAAAAATCATACGTATTAAGGCAGAGAATTTATCAAGAGGCGGCACTTTCACTTGATGCTGCTTCTGAGATTATAGAGATATTTAAAAAAGATGGCATTAGCCGGCTAGATTTAGAGATTCATGTGGATATAGGTGAACATGGTGAGACGAGAGAGATGATTGCTGAAATTGTGGGGATGATTAGAGGATCAGGATATCCAGTAAAAACAAAGCCGGATTCTTATGTGGCATCAAAAGTAGCGGATAGACATACGTAGGGTAAATTATGAATTATAAATTCTAAATTATAAATTAAATCTGCCCGCCTAAGCTTACTTTAGGCCTTTTCACTATTATTCATAGACGGCCTAAAGAGCGCTTGAGCGGCGGGTTCAAGAAACTCTAATCCTTCCACATGGTGGATCGGAAAGAGTTTCTAGAGAAGGGGGTGAGAAGAGTTGAATAAATTATATATAGCACTTGCAGTTATTGCGATAATTGCCATCGGAGGCTATATGATGATGAGGGGTCAGAAAACTACTTCACCGGTGAGTGAAAATACTACTACTGTTCCTACTCAAGTTGTGCAAGAAGTTACTCCTACGGTCGAAGCGATGGAAAAAGTATCGCCAGCAGAAGAGACAATGGAGAAGGTGGTAGTAAATTATACAGATGATGGTTTTTCTCCTAAGAGTGTATCTGTTAAGGTAGGAACTCCAGTGACTTTTATCAATCAAAGTTCCACTCCCATGTGGGTAGCATCCGCTCCTCACCCACAACATACTGATTTGCCCGGTTTTGATCAGTTAAAGAGTGTGGAAAAAGGAGGAGAGTATACCTATACTTTCCAAAAAGCGGGTAATTGGAAATATCATAATCACTTAGCGGCTTCTAATTTTGGATCAGTGACTGTGGAGGAGTAAAAAATTTTCCAATTATCCAATAAATACCAATTATCCAATAGGATATTGAGAGATATTTTTAATCTTGACAATGTATCACAATGTGCTACAATTGTTTATGTTGGATATGTATGACTGTCATAAAAAGTCTTGTTTGGGATGAATGGAATAGAGTGCATATTCAAAGACATAGCGTTACAATCGAAGAAGTTGAAGAGGTTTGTCGAAGAAAATATAAGGAAATCAAAAGTTATAGAAAAAGATTCTTGCTTATTGGTAAAACTAAAACAGATAGAATACTTGCGGTAGTTATTACGCCAGAAGATAGGAATGGAATATCATACGGAGAAGGAATTTATTATGTAGTCACGGCGTATGAAAAGGAGGGACAATGAAAGTTACCACAAAATTTCCACCAGATGATTCAATATTTAGAGATAGGGATAAAGAAGCTAAATTCTGGGAAGAGCATTTTGATGAGGCTTGGAAAAAAGGTAAACCTGTCAAGGTCAAATTTGCCAAAAAATTAAAGCGTATCTATTTGTCAGATTCTATTAATATCCGTTTAGACCCAGAAGTCCTTGATAGAGTAAGGGGTGAAGCTCACAAAAGGGGTTTAGGTCCAACACAACTTATAAGGATGTGGATTATGGAGAAAGTTGGAAGAAACAATACCCGACAGGCAAGAGCATAAAAAATAATCCTATCTAATAGTAACTTAGGAGCAGTAGTGGTGGAAGAATAATATATAGTTTTATTTTCTTGCTGCGGGGTTTGGAGTAAATCAGAACGTAATTTTTAACTTCTATATATAAAATGATATAATTCGACCCCATATGTCTCAACTTGAGGCCGAAAGAGATAGCATCTTTGCATCTTTATCAAAAAGAACTATTGGAAGATTTGCTGATCATCCCCAAAGATTTCGAGATAGCCGTGTAATTTTTGGAGATGTAATACCTGTTATATTAGACAATGGACCATTTCCATTAGTAACCAAAGAACAGTCCGGCTATAATGCCTCGTTCTTAGAGAGTATTATTCCGCTAGACCTTAGAAAAAGACTTTTAGGTGAGATACGAGATTGGGAAACAGGAGATGCAAGAGGAAAAGTATTTATTGTAGGAGAATCTACTTCAGGCTCCAATCATCCTCATTTATCAGAAGTTATGAAATTGGATGGAGGTATACGATTACTTTTTGTTGACCCTGAAGATAATGTGGGGCGGAGAAATCTTGTTAAACCTCGTGTTAATGTTCTAGCAGCTGCAGTGATCCATGACGATATTGAATACACCACACAATTTGCATACCTACGGTATAGAAGTGAGCATCTTCCAAAAGATAGAACGTTACAAGCACAATATCGTATAGCAGAACAACTTATCGATAACGGGGGAATACCTCCTATATTGGTAGGTCAAGAAAATAATATTTTATTTCAATTAGCACTTTTACCTCAAGGAAGTACTATTTCTACAAGATATGCACTTCCTTTTCAATTGAGTCGCTTCTTAAACAGAGAAAGAGGCATAGGATATCCCCTTGAAATGAAACTTACGGCAATAAAAGATACGGTTAATCTATTTCCTATCGTACTTGGTGAACAGGATGAAAATAGTATTAGATATTCTAAAGTAATACACAAGCTAGGTGATATACAAAAATAGCTCCTTGTAAGGTGCTATTTAAGCTTATATTGCGGCGTCAGGAAGAAAAAAGGTGTACTTTTATCCTGGTGTAGGGATAGGAGTAGGTAGGCGTCCGCATCCGCCTGGGGGTTCGGTGCCTTTGATAAAATACTCTGTTCGACCATAACAGGGGAGGGCGAGAACATCGTCTGGTTTAGGAAACTGTTCATTTCCTCCCTTTAATAAGTTGGCCATAATATCATGCCAGATTGGAGAGGCTCCGGTAATACCCGAAGTGAGTATAGGATTCATAGGAGAATTGTCATTGTTGCCGACCCAAACTGCAACAACAAAAGAGGGAGTGTAACCCAATGTCCAGTTATCCCTCTTGTCATTACTGGTACCTGTTTTGACGGAGACTGTTTTGCCCGGAATATGGAGGCTGGAATTAGAACCGAAGGCGGGAGAACGAGCGTTATTGTCAGCGAGAATGTCAGAGAGGATATAAGCAACATTTGGGGGAATAGCTTCGGTGACAGCACCTACTTTTTGATCTTCATAGACGCTTCCTTTGTAATCGGTTACTTTCAAAATAGGCAGTAGATCGACCCTTTTTCCCTGGTTGGCAAGGGTGCCGTAGACTTTGGCCATATCGAGCATGGTGACTTCACCGCCGCCCAGAGTGAGTGAAAGACCATAGCGCTCTTCGTCATTCCAGGTGGTTATTCCCATTTTTTTGCCTTGGGCGATCATATTTGTGACCCCTAGAGAGGCTAAGACTTTGACGGCGGGAATATTATAGGAATTGGCTAGTGCTGATCTGAGAGGAATCTTTCCGTGGAAACGATTATCATAATTGACGGGGGTATAGGAAGGTGAGCCGGCTAGGTGATAGGTAATCGGGGTATCTTCCAATATGGAAGCGGCGGTATAGCCTTTTTGGAGAGCTAGGGAATAATTGACCACTTTGATGGAAGATCCAGGTTGACGAAGAGATAGAGCGACATTGACATTGCCGTCATTTTCGTTATCGAAGTAATCTTTGGAGCCGACCATGGCAAGTATTTCACCGGTTTTGGGATTGGTCACTAAGGCAGCGCCATTACCGACGCTTAAACTTTTTAGATTGTCAATATTATTTTTGACTATTTTTTGTACTTCGTTTTGGATATCCAGGTCAAGGGAAGTGATCACTCTCAAGCCACCTTTTTCTACCATTCTGGGGCCATATTTTTGTTCGAGAAGACCTTTTATGTGCATGACAAAGTGGGGGGCCTTGATAGGGATTGTTGATAGGATATAATTTAGGTCGTCTTTATAGGCATTATCGGCCTCTTTTTTAGTGATATAACCATCTTCTACCATACGAGTGAGAACCTCTTTTTGCCTTCTTTTGGCAAATTCCGGATGAGCACCAAAGGGGGAATAGAGAGTAGGAGCAGCAGGAAGACCAGCTAATAAAGAGGCTTCGGAAAGAGTGAGATCTTTGACATTTTTACCAAAATAAGTTTCGGCAGCCGCTTCTATACCCCAAGCTGTTCCACCATAAGGTACCTGATTGAGGTACATTTCTAAGATTTCATCTTTGGTATATAACCTTTCGGCCCAAAAAGCTAGAATAATCTCCTTGATTTTTCTTTCTATGGTGCGCTCGGGGGTAAGTAGGGCGCTTTTTATGAGTTGTTGGGTGATAGTGGAACCGCCTTGGAGTGGACCAGAGGTAGTATTATTGTTTACATTTACTAAAAATGCTCTAGTGATAGCTTTGAGAGAAATCCCCCCATGATAGTAAAAGTCTTGGTCTTCTATGGCAATGGTGGCTCTTTTGACCATATTAGGGATTTCTTTTAGATCAAGCGGAGTTCTATTTTGATCGGCATAGATTTCGTAGAGGAGTTTGCCGCTCCGATCATAGATTTTGGTGGTAACGGGTATTTCTCTGAGCGATAAATTGTCGGGAGTAGGCAGATGGGAGAGAAAAGTATAGAGATTGTAGGGTATAAAAAGAAAGATGATAGTGGCAAGAATGCCCAGTGTAAAATACTGAATCTTGGTGAAAAAAGGAGGGAGGATGATATGTGGTCGAGGAGGAAAGTTAATTCTCAAGTGGGGAATATTGACTTTTGGTAATCTAGGCCGAGGTAGATGTAAAGAAGGTAGTTGAGGAAACTGAAATTTAGGGAAAGTCAGTTGATTTTTCTTTTTGAAGATGACATTTTCAACTTTTAGGGCTTTGTTGGATATCTTATAAGTAGATATTTTGTATTTGGTTTTGGTTATAAGATTGCCCAGAAGAGGGAACAGGTTACGAAAAGCGTAGAGAACCCAATCTCCGATCTTTTTGAGTATAAAAGGGGGAATAAGGAGTATGGTAAGAATAAGATCGAGAATTTTATCTTCTCTGGAGAGAATTGGTTTTTGGTCCATGGTCCTGAAATATACCATATATTATAGGCTATGACAAGGAGGGAAAATTTGCTTGATACAGGAGTTATCACTATTTCTAGATTAGGCCTAGAGTAATAGATTCGTGCCTAGAGTCTGACGGTGGTGGGTTTCTCGCCTTCATGAGGGCAATCTAGGCAGTAGAGGCCAAACATATCCCGCAGGACATCATGGTCTTGATTTTCGATATTTTCTGCCTGGTTGGGTAGGGCCGGCTGATGGGTAGTTTTATCAATAGTTATGCTATGTCGTAATGATTCGCCTTCGGTGGGTATGGTACCTTTGATGAAATATTCATAGCGAGTGGGACAACCCTTGTCAGGGGCATTGGGATCTGAGTTGGGGGGCATTTTACCGGAAAGGGAACAGATTTGGGCACCGACTATACCGGAGGGTTGTTTAGGCCATAAATCTGGTTGGTTTTTGAGCGTATAGGTCATAATTTGATTCCAGATAGGAGCAGCTCCGGTAATACCTGATGAGAGATAAGGATTCATAGGAGTATTATCATTGTTGCCTACCCAGGTAGCGACCAAAAAATTAGGGGTAAAGCCGATGGTTAAATTATCTCTTTTATCGTCAGTTGTTCCTGTTTTGACAGAAACAGTATGTCCTCTAATGTTTAAAAAACTAGAAGAGCCAAAGGCAGTAGATCTGGCGTTGTTATCCAAAAGAATATGAGAGATAAGGAAAGATGTTTCGGCGGAAAGAACGCGGGAACCAGATATAAGAATAGAGGAGGGAAAGTTGAGTTTATTTCTAATACCTCTTATAAAGTTAGGATCCTTGTATTCTTCTAATATTTTGCCATTTTTGTCTTCAACTTTCAGAACGGCGACTAAATCTTTTTTGATACCGGTATTGGCAAAGACGCCAAAGGCTTTGGCCATATCAAGAAGGGTGACTTCGCCACCGCCCAATGTAAGAGAGAGGCCATAACGAGATGGATCTTTGAAAGAAGAAATACCCATGGCAGATGAGGAGGCGATCATACCTGTGACGCTATTTAGGGCAAGCATTTTGACTGCTGGGATATTGAAGGAGTTACCTAGAGCAAACCTGGCTTGAACTGGGCCATGGAATTGACGATCGTAGTTAACGGGACAATAGGCTTTTTGGCCGGGAGAAAGGAAACAGGTAGGAACATCCAAAAACATGGTAGCGGCGGTAATTTTTTTGGTTTCCAGACCGATGGCGTAGTTTAGGGGTTTGATGGAGGAGCCGGGTTGGCGAAGCGCGGTAGTGACATTGAAATTGCCAGAGTCTGAGGCGAAATAATCTTTGGAGCCGACCATGGTGAGTATTTCTCCGGTTGGAGGACGGATAACGACGGCAGCCCCGTTGCCGACCTGTAAACTTTTTAGGTCTTTTATTTCTTCGGAGACAATTTTTTGAGCTTCTTCTTGAAGAGGAAGATCGAGGGTAGTGGTAACTTTTAATCCGCCTTGTTCGACTGCTCTTTGGCCATATTTATCAACGAGTAATTGTTTGACATACATGACGAAGTGAGGGGCTTTTATATTGGTTGCGGGTTGGCGAAATTTTAACTCCTCTTTGGCGGCTTTTTCTGCCTCCTTTTTGGTGATATAGCCATCCTCGACCATTCTAGCCAAGACTTCTTTTTGTCGTCTCTTGGCGTATTCCGGATGGGCACCAAAAGGTGAGTAGAGAGTAGGAGCGGCGGGAAGACCGGCGAGGAGGGCGGATTCGGCCAGATTTAATTTTTTTACAGATTTATCGAAGTAGGTTTCGGCCGCTGCCTCAATACCCCAAGCTGTTCCTCCATAGGGAACTTGATTGAGGTACATCTCTAAGATCTGGTCTTTGTCATAAATCAACTCTGCCCAGGGGGCGAGAATCATCTCTTTGATTTTTCTGGTGATGGTGCGTTCGGGGGTAAGAAGGGCGCTTTTTATGAGTTGTTGGGTGATAGTGGAACCGCCTTGGAGCTGGCGTTTTAGGACTATTTGGCTAGCTGCTCGAAGGATTCCTCCAATTGGATTGACGCCTTTGTGCTGGTAGAAATTTTTATCCTCGATACTAATAGTTGCCTGTCTTAGGTGTTGGGGGATGTCTTTTAGTTTTACCAGGGTTCTATTTTCGGAGGCATAGATTTCGTAGAGAAGTTTACCACTACGATCAACTATTTTGGTAGTTTGGGGTATTTCGTATTTTCCCAATTTGGTGGGTGAGGGGAGATCTTTGAAGATGAAAAAATAAGTGGTGAAAAATATAAATATAATGGGTATTAGCCAAAAAAGATATTTCCTTTTTCCGCCAGAGGCGGATCTCGGCCAACGGCCGATGGGCCTTTGGGCTAGGCTTTTGGCCGATATTTTGTTGAGGAATGAATGAAAATGAGTTTTGAGATGAGATATACTAGGTGATTTGGTTGCCATTTTTGGATTCTTTATTATACAGATTTTATTGGGGGAAGACAAAAATACTAGCTGTTAGCTTTTAGTCGTTAGTCTTTAGATAAATGTAAAACTAGATACGGAGATGGTAAAATAGATAATATGCAGATGCCAGCGCTTGGCGGTAATTGGATAGATTTAGTTATTATTCTGATAACTCTTTATTATCTCTGGGGAGGAATATCGAGGGGGTTATTATTGGGACTTCTGGATGTTGGGGGATTTATACTTTCGTTTGTGACGGCGCTAAAAACTTATGGGATTTTTGGCACTTTTTTGGAGGAAAATTTTTCTCTACCTCCGGGTATATCCAATGCTCTAGGTTTTCTATTGGCGGGATTTTTGGCGGAAATAATTTTTTCTAAAATGCTTGCTCTTTTGTACAAAAAATTAATTCCCAAAATTGTTAGTAAGTTTAGAGATGCTCGTTTGGTAAATAGGTTAAATATAATAGATAGAATTTTGGGAATAATACCAGCTTTGGGAGAAAGTCTAATATTTACGGCTTTTATATTAACACTATTGGTGACGCTACCTATACGAGGAGGTATAAAAAAGGATATTGTTTCCTCAAAGATAGGCGGAGCTTTGGTAAATAGGACTGCCGGTATTGAGAGGCAGTTAAATAGAATATTTGGTCAGGCGGTAAATGACACTTTGACATTTATTACGGTTAATCCCAATCCTTCATCTGGGGAGAAGGTGGATCTCAAATTTACACAGAAGGAAGTAAAAGTAGATGAGGTAGCGGAGACAACAATGTTGAATTTGGTGAATCAGGAAAGAAGTAAGAGGGGGCTTAAACCATTGGTGGTTTCTGAAAATCTCAGAAATTTATCACGAGAATATGCTCGGGATATGTTTGCTCGGGGTTATTTTTCTCACTATAACCCGGAGGGAGAATCGCCTTTTGATAGGATGAATAAGGCGGGAATTTCTTATTTGGCGGCGGGAGAAAATTTGGCACTAGCTCCCAATGTGAATCTGGCCCATCAGGGACTGATGAATTCGACAGGGCATAGAGCAAATATACTCTCAGAGGATTTTGGGAAAGTGGGGATAGGAGTAATAGATGGGGGAATATATGGAGAGATGTTTGTACAGGAGTTTACGGATTGATTCTTCTTATCTCTTTTCATCTCCCTTGATGACTAGGATGGCCATAATTATAACCAGAAGGGCTATGGCGATAAAAAGTATAATTGTTGGGTTGATCATTTATTGTTCCTAGAACAATGACTGTTAAATCTTTTTTCTCTATTACCAATTGTCCGAAAATTAAAGCAACAATGGTATAATTTCCTAGGTCAACAAATTTCTCGCCAAAGATTCTTCTTCTATCGGACACAATAATATTATAACACCAGTTGTATATGAGAAAATTAAACAATTTAAACATTTTAGATAATGTTTCTCTTGCTCCGCTGTCGACTTTTTATATTGGGGGATTGGCTAAAGAATATATAAAAGTGGAATCTCCAGAGAAATTAGTGGAGATTGTTGGGTGGGTAAGGGAGAATAATAAACCATTTAAAGTTTTTGCTGGGGGGAGTAATGTAGTTTTTCCGGATGAGGGAGTGGAATCTTTGGTGATACAAGTTTTGGGAGGCAGTATAAAAGTAGAGGGAGAAAGGATGGTGGTTGATGCTGGGGTGTTACTTTCCGATGTTGTTAGTAAATCGATTAGTTTGGGCTTTTCGGGTTTAGAAAGCTTGTCCGGTATCCCGGGAACAGTAGGGGGGGCAATTGTTGGAAACGCTGGGGCTTATGGGCATGCGATAAGGGAGGTAGTTGATAAAGTAGAGATAGTAGAAGCAGAAAAAAAAGAAGTAGAAAAAGGTAGAGAAGGTAGTAGAAGTAGATGGATGAGTGATAGTGAATGTAAATTTTCCTATAGAGAAAGTGTATTTAAGCATAAACCATATTTGATATTGCGAGCGGTATTGAAATTTGAACAGGGAAATAGAGAAGAGTTAGAAAGGATTTCTAAGGAAATAATTAAAAAAAGAGAAGTAAAGTATCATCCGGGGATAAGGTGTCCGGGGAGTTTTTTTAAAAATATTATTGCTGCGGATCTTAGTCGGGAGCAACTGAAAAATATTGATAAAAGCAAAATTGTTTATGGGAAGGTACCAGCTGGATATTTATTAGAAGAGGTGGGTACGAAAGGGATGAGAGTAGGAGGGATTGAAATAGCTAGTTATCATGGGAATTTATTTGTAAATAAAGGTGAAGGAAGGGCTTCGGATGTAAAAACTTTGGCTAAGATTTTAAAAGAAAAAGTGAGGAATAGATTTGGGATTGCACTGGAGGAGGAAATAAGGTATTTTTAGTATCCTTTTTTTGCGAGATACTATTTTTATCCCTTTAGAAGATTAGTTAATTATTCGGTGGGAGGTGAGGGAGCTCTTTCAAAAACAATTCCTATTTCTCTACTTAAGTGGTTTATTGTTACCTCCCCAGCTCTTATTTCTCCAGTTGCTGAGTCAGCTTCACTATGTCGTATTGCATCTGTTCCTCCATATCTTGCGATACGATAGAAACCAGGTAGGTTTTGCTGAGGTTGAATTATAACCGAATTAGTATCTGGATGAGGGGGGCTATAAAAAATAACTCCATCGTTATCGGGGTTATAACCAACGACTTTCGCTTCATGAAGTAAAGGATTGTCTCCTAATTTAAATCTAACTTCTGTTCCAATTGTAAGTTGCTCTGCCATATCAGTAAGGAGAATTATACCTGGGAATGGAAATATATTCAATTTACATGTTGCAACAATCTAATTTTGACTAAGCCTTTTTGCACTAAATAGATACTATAAAAGAGTAAATTTAAAAAGATATATAAACATCTCTATTGACAAAGATATACACCATTGGTATGATGTATATAATATGAAACGCTACCAAGTCTATCTAAATTCGCAAAGTGTCAATATACTAGATGAGGCAACTGAGATAAGCCAATTCACCAGAGCCCAACTTATTCGGGAAGCTATTGATGGTGCTGCATCCCGACTGGGTAATATTCTTGCAGGTCTCAAACCACCCAAAGCAAGAGATTATGACTGGTTGAACAAACTTGTTGGGTCTATAAAAATAAGAGGAAAAAAGAAAACAAACATATCTCAAAACGTTGATGAAATATACTATCGATGAAAGTTTTTATTGATAGCGGGGCCTGGCTTGCTTTAGAGATTACAGCTGATATCTATCATGAAAAAGCAAGGAAGCAGGTAGAAATTCTAAAAAAGCAGCGAGCACTTCTTTTTACCAATTCCTTTATTTTATCAGAGACCTATACCAGACTCATCTATGACGTGAATTTAAATGCAGCACGTAAATTTCATCAGAGTATTCTCGAAGGAACAGAGCATAATCTGACTATTCTTGAGGTTGATCAGGTAGTTAGAGAAAATGCCTGGAAAGAATTATTTCGTTATTTCGATCATCCTTTATCTTTCACCGATGCCACCATAGTTGCTCAATTCAAAGCCTATAATCTCGATGAAATCTTTACATTTGATAAACATTTCCGGGATATCCATCTCCCTACCAATATTTGACAATGGAAGTTAATATTGGACTATTTTGAGAAGGGGAGTAAAATAGAGGACAATGAAATACGAGCCATTTTATGATTATTTAAAGACATTTGATGATAATTTTGATGATGGTCCATTTGGCGCTTTTAAAAAAACAAAACCATTTAAACCTCAAGGAAAACCCCAATATTCTTTCTTAGGCTACAAAATCTATTCCCCTTTTGGTATAGCAGCAGGGCCACTGCCTAATAGTAAATTTATAAAAGCGGCATTTGATATGGGATTTGATGTAAATTGTTATAAAACGCAGAGAAGTACAATATTTCCTGTTAATCAATTTCCCAATGTACTTTTTGTGGATGTTCGGGGAGATTTGACTCTGGAGAAGGCGAAGAAACCACTTGTAGGAAGTCTTACAACTACAAAGGATAGAGGGGAGTTTAGTATTACAAATTCTTTTGGTAATCCATCCAGGGGTCCCCAGTTTTGGCAGAAGGATTTAAAAGAAGCTATGAAGTATGAAGGTAAGGGACAGCTCCTGATTATGGGTGTTGTTGGGACAATCAAGAAGGGATTTAGTGATGAAGACTACTATGATGACTTTGCTGCTAGCGCAGAAATTGCGAATAAAACAGGGGTGAGGGTTATCGAGGTTAATTTATCCTGTCCGAATGTGGCGAGTGAAGGAATACTTTGTTTTACGCCTGGTGCTGTTGAGGCAATCTGCAGAAAGGTCAGAGAAAAAATTGGCAAGACGCCCCTTATTGCCAAAGTAGGATACTATGGGAAAGATAGGCAGGAATTACTCGAGATAGTTGTTGAGAAAATGGTGCCATATGTTGGGGCTATTGCGGCAATTAATACCATACCGGCTCCGGTTGTCGATGCGAAAGGTAACCAGGCTCTTCCTGGACCGAATCGCTTAATGAGCGGAATATGTGGAGCGGGGATAAAATGGGCAGGAGTGGATATGGTACGGCGGTTAAAAGATATTCGCCAGAAGAAGGGTTATGGATATGAAATAGTTGGTGTGGGTGGGGTGATGGACGTAGATGACTATAGGGATTATAGAGAGGCGGGGGCAGATGTAGTGATGAGTGCGACTGGGGCGATGTGGAATCCGTATTTGGCGAGGGAGATAAAAGGGAAGAGTAGAAAGAGAATAAGTCATTAAGTCATTGGGTCACTGGGTCATTGAAAGATTAACAAATAGAGATTTTCTTACTGATTTCTTATAGAGAAGTAGTATGATAAGGAAGTTATAAAAGGTTAAGCCGCCTTCGTCCCGGTGTGATCGGGATTTCGGCGAGCCGAAGGGAGAAAAATTATGTTTAAATTACCAGATTTACCTTATGCTTATGATGCGTTGGAACCGTATATAGACACCGAGACGATGCATCTGCATCATGATAAACATCATGCTACTTATGTGAAGAATCTGAATGATGCTTTGGTCGGACAAGATAAATTTCTCAATATGACTCCAGAAGAATTGATGAAAAGTTTGAATCAGGTACCTGCTGATGTGAGGATGAAAGTGAGAAATAATGGTGGTGGGCATATAAATCATACTTTCTTTTGGGAAATCATGGGGCCGAAAATGGGAGGAGAGCCGACGGGAAAAGTGGCTGGGGCGATAAAAAGTACATTTGGAGATTTTGCTAAATTTACTGAGGCGTTTTCCAAAGCTGGAGTGGGAAGATTTGGGAGTGGCTGGGCGTGGTTGGTGGCTGATGGTGGAAAACTAACCATCACTGATACACCGAACCAGGATAATCCCTGGATGGAAGCCGTGCCTGCCGGCAGGCAGGGGAAGATGCCTATACTAGGTATCGATGTCTGGGAGCATGCTTACTATCTCAAATACAAAAATATGCGAGCGGATTATATAAAGGCCTGGTGGAATGTGGTGAATTGGAAACGAGTTGAGGGATTATTTAGTAAGGTAAGTAAGTAAATTAGGAGTGATTCATATTTCTTTTCCTAGATTCCATCTTTTTGTAAATATTTCATTCATCAACCTTGCAATTGGAGAGTAATTTAATCGAATCCCTATTGCTTCATTTTTATGATAGGGATTATAAGAAGTAATATAGACAATTTGTTCATCAATTAAGATGATTCTTGCCTCAATAAGCGGAAAATATTTCACTTTGATACCTAATCTTTTCCAATTTTGAAGCATTTCTCTATTTACTTCATCAAGTTTTTGGATAATAAACTTAATTTTTACTCCTCTTTCTGCAGCTTCTTTTAACGTTAAAATAGTATCTGCGGGGATTTCTAGACCAGAAACAATATGGTGCACTTCCTTTATTGCCTTTCTAATATCTTTGTTAGAATAATTAAGCAATTCTTGTCTACTTCTAATAAAAAATATATTCAAGTCATGCGGAGTTCCTCTTTTTTGCTTTTTACTCTTTGGTAAAAATTCTTCTAAAAAAGTATTGCGTAGAGTAAGAAAATACGCATCAATCCCATCTGGAGTTGATGTCGTTTTGAAAGAGGCGGGATACGTGTTTAATCTTTGTACAAGACCCATGATGATAAAAGGTTTCACTGCACGATAAACTGCATGAGGAAATATATGTAACTTTCTTCCAATCTCTTTTGCTGTTTGTGGTTTACTTTTCCCTAAAAGTTGATAGATAGTTTTCCCTTGAGGAGAAACACTGCTTGTGGGTAATTTCATGGAAGCCTATTTTAACATATTTTTGGTTAAAATTATTCCTTCTATATCATGGCTATCATGAAGTTAACTATAAAAGATGTAGCTCATTTCCGACGAACTTTCTACAGTTTTGTGAAGGAAGTTCTTCATGGTAAGTATGTCGAACCTGTTCCTATGGTAAATAATGGTTACTTACATACTTTGAATGCTAGTTTTGATGGATTATTTTTGAGGGAACAGCAATCTGATTCTCTTTTGGTTGCAAATCGCACCATGAACTTTGGCACAATCCAGCCATGTATAAGAACAGAAGATAAACTGGCTGAGAAAAGAAGCTTACTTCATCTGGGATTATTTAATATTTGCGGTTATAGCATGTTAGACTTTGGAGAAATGAGTACTGATGAAATGGTAGAGAGGACAATAGAAGAGTTTTTTACATTTTATACAAAATATTTGCATCTTGATCCTAGATTACTTCGTATTTATATATTCGGAGGTGGAACACTGAGAAAAATAACTGGTGGGGTGATTAGAAATGATGAGTACATAAAATCTGATGATTTTTCAGTAAATTTATGGAAAAGATTTGGAATCCCTGAGAATCAACTTATAAGAGAGTATTCCAAGGAAACCTTTTTACTACATTTGGGGAATCCTTTACGAGAGCATCATGTGGGATATAGAAATGATATTTTTATGCAAGTAGGAGATGGTTTATATGAAGTAGCAACACTTAATTTTATCTCCCATCAAACAGTGATAGAGAATAATGAAATAATCGGTATTAAAAAATTACCTTTTTATTTAAGGGAAATGGCTGTAGGGCAGGAGCGTATTTTGGCGGCGATAATTGGTGCTCATAATTTATATGCTCTTCCTTATATCAAGCCTCTTTTGGAAGCTATCAGACAAAAAATTAAAGATAAACAAAAGGCGCTTATCTTTACCGATGCTTTGCGGGTAATTCATTATTTCTTTTCGGATGGCTGGACATATGAAAGACTACGAGGCAAAAGATATCGTGAACATCGACATGAGTTAAATAAATTTATGGAGATTATCGCGATGTATGGGAAAAGTTTAGAACCAAATGATTTATCGTCTTTTCTTAAACTGAATGCAAATTTACAATCTTGGTATCCTGTATTACAAAAAGGGATGGCACTTACAATCAGAGAAATCAATCAATTTAATATAAAGTTGAAAGGCTGACTTGTCCTGAGTTTGTCGAAGGATGGAATGTGGTGAATTGGAAACGAGTTGAGGGATTATTTCTTCTTTTCCAAAATTCGCAGAAAATCCAAGGCGGTGATTATTTTTACATTTTCAAAGCTTTCTAAATCTAGAAGATCACGATCTTCTGTGATGAGATAATCGGCCTGTGCGGCTTTGGCTGTAGCGAGAAATTTGTTGTCCTTGGGATCCCGAGATACAGATGGAATTTTTGGTATATCTACAGCCGAAGCTTGACCCAAGATATCAGCGACTGTCCGAAAGTCTTTTTTTGTCATGGTATGGAATTTCGTTGTAAGTTCCGGACGCTTCAATACTTCAAATATTTCTGAAACTATGGATTCCGAAATAAACAATTGATATAGTTTGTTATGAGTAAAAACTATATGTCCCCATCTGCTATGTGGATTGATGAGGCTACGGACAAAAACAACCGTATCAATTATGACCTTTAACATGAGATTTACGTACAGCCTTAACCGCTTTATCAATAACTTGATTTATTTCTTTTTCTGAAAATTTTTGGGCTTCTTTTCTTACGTCACTAAATTGATCGTATAATTTCCTAAACCAAGCAGTGTCTTGTGCTTTTGTGGTGACACTTACCGGTTTAATCCGCAATTCTCCTTCTATCAGACTTATCTGAAGAAATGTATCACGATCGATTCCTAGTTTTTCTCTAAAAGGAGCGGGGATAGTGATCTGACCGCTTCGTAGAGGGCGTATGAGCTGAATCATATATAAATTTTAGTAAATATGTAAATTACAAAATTACATTATCACATTTTTACATTATTGTCAAGCGTTGGCTTGTACTGAGCTTGTCGAA
>JACQJU010000066.1 GCA_016204905.1 Candidatus Gottesmanbacteria bacterium
ATCACTCAATGAATATGGAATAAAAGATATAAAAACCAAAAAAATGAAAGAATTTGATAGTGAAGAAAGATTTTATCGCTATTTAGGTCTGGACTGGATGCCTCCTGAATTAAGAGAAGATAGGGGCGAAGTAGAAGCAGCCAGAAATCATCGTTTACCCAATTTAGTAGAAATCCAAGATATTAAAGGTGATCTTCAGATTCATTCAGACTATCCCATCGAGCCTAGTCATGACTTAGGGCAAAATTCGATGGAGGAAATATTGGCAAAGGCCAAAGAATTAAACTATCAATACGTAGCTTTTACCGAGCATAATCCCAGTGTATCGATGCACACAAAAAATCAAATAATAAACATCATGAAAAGACGAAAGGCAATGATTGAACAAATAAGAGAGTCAACAAAAAGTGTTCGAATACTAAATCTACTCGAAATAGATATATTAGCCTCAGGAAAACTATCTTTGCCGGATGAAGCGTTCGAATTTATAGATGCTGCACTCGTCTCTATCCATTCTAGTTTTAATCAAAACAAAATAGACATGACCAAAAGAGTATTAAATGGTCTTTCGCACTCCAAGGCCAAAATATTCGCCCATCCTACTGGTAGACTGATTAATCAAAGAGAAGGTATAAATCTAGATTTCAACCAGATTTTTTCCTTTTGTGCTAAACATAACAAAGCTCTCGAGATCAATTCTTATCCCAACCGCTTAGATTTACCCGATAATTTAGTAAAAGAAGCCTTAGGTTTTGGAATCAAATTTACTCTGGGCACTGACTCTCACGAAATAAAAGGTATGGATCTCATGCCTTATGGTGTTGCTGTCGCCCGACGTGGATGGCTGGAAGCTGATGACATTTGGAATACAAAGTCGTATAATGAGGTATTACGTTGGTTGAAAGAAAAGTAGACAGTGCCCGCCTAAGCTTAGCATTCGGCTTTTCAGTTCTATCCGAACACGCCTCATGCTGCGCTTGTTTGGCGGGCTCAAGAAACTGTATTGCTCTCCTTTGGATCGCAAACAGTTTCTAGAGGAGGTGATATTTATGGACCCATTGTTTATCCTAATAGGACTCATCGTTTTAGCCGTTTTTTTCGTTTGGAGTCTCTATAATGGTCTAGTCACCGCCAGACTCCGAGTCAAAGAAGCCTGGAGTCAGATAGATGTCCAACTCAAAAGAAGATCAGATCTTATCCCTAATTTAGTCGAGACAGTCAAAGGATACGCTAAACACGAAAAAAGAGTCTTTGAAAATGTCACCAAAGCCCGAAGTGCGCTCTTATCTGCCACTTCACCACACGATAAGGCAGAAGCCAATAATATGTTGGTTGGCGCACTCAAATCTCTTTTCGCCGTTGCTGAAGCTTATCCGCAATTGAGAGCTAGTGAGAATTTTTCTACTTTGCAAAAAGAACTAGAAGATACAGAAGATAAAGTAGCTTACGCCAGACAATTTTATAACACAGCAGTTTTGGAATATAACACTAAAATAAAATTATTCCCCAATGTGCTACTTGCCCAAAGCATGGGATTTCAAAGTGAAGAGTTTTTTGAAGCCAAAGAAGAAGAGAAAGCCAAAGTAGAGGTGAAATTCGATTAATTATGGCGCTGTCTATCCACTCACAAGTAGAGAGCAACAAAACTAAGACTTATCTTATCATGGCTCTTTTCATGGGATTTATCGCCCTGGTTGCTTTTGTATTTGGTAAAGCATCGGGTTACGGTATTTCTTATGCTGGTATAGCCCTGATGATATCAGGCCTCCTGAGTTTAGGGAGCTATTACTGGGGTGACAAATTAGTCCTAGCTATCTCAGGCGCTCATCCTGCAGATAGAACCAAAGATTTTGATTTCTATACTGTTGCTGAAAATCTTTCTATAGCTGCTGGTATACCGAAACCAAAATTGTATATTATCGAAGACTCTGCTCCCAATGCCTTTGCTACCGGTAGAGATCCCCAACATGCTGTAGTTTGTGCTACACGAGGTATATTACAAAAGCTAGATAGGACTGAGCTAGAAGGAGTCATCGCTCACGAACTTTCTCATATAAAGAATTTTGATACCAGGCTTTTAGCCGTAATTGCCGTTCTTGTCGGTATGGTAGCTTTTCTTTCTGATTGGTTCATGCGTACTCTGTGGTGGGGAGGAAGGAGAAGAGACAATGACAAAAGCGCTGGTGCAATCATGCTAATAGGGATTATATTTGCTATACTTTCTCCTCTAGTTGCTAGCCTTATTCAACTCGCAGTTTCTCGGAGACGAGAATTTCTAGCCGATGCCTCAGGCGCACTACTCACTAGATATCCAGAAGGACTGGCACGAGCTTTAGAAAAAATATCTCAAGATAAAGAAGTATTAGAGGTTGCTACCAATGCCACCGCCCATCTTTATATCATCAATCCCTTCAAAGGTAAAAATTTTGGCGCCTGGTTTGCTGGAATTTTTAATACCCATCCACCTATAGCCGAACGGGTAAAAATACTCCGCTCAATGTAATATTATTACACATGATAAGACTTCTTACACTTCTTGCTAAAGTTATATCTGTTATAAGCCAACTATTTTCCATCGGTAGCGGTGGCACTTGGCCGGGAGAAATAGCTTTGATCATCTATCCCCAAATTTTGAAGTATTATCTATCCCGAGTCCAAAAGGGCATTATCATCATTGCCGGGACCAACGGTAAGACAACCACGTCAAAAATGATACAAAAAATTATTACTGATTCTTACAATGGTAATAGTACAAAGATTGTTCATAACGACTCAGGGGCCAATCTATTAAATGGCATAGTCTCTGCTTTTATTCAACAATCTGACTACATAGGCAATATTACGGTAGACTTCGCTATCCTCGAAGTAGATGAAAGTACGTTGCCTCTATTACTAGATTACTGTAAGAATAAAAAACTAGCCATCGTTCTCTTAAATCTATTTAGAGACCAATTGGATCGTTATGGTGAGGTGGATACTATTGCTACCAAATGGAATAATACATTAACAGAAATCCCTCAAGGGATACTCATACTCAACGC